>CAIJED010000044.1 GCA_903819595.1 uncultured Methanomicrobiales archaeon
GCCAGCAATTTTTATGTACTAATCACGATTAGTACTAATCATGATTAGGGTTTTCATTGACCGGGAAGAGGAAACCAGGATTCTTGAGGATGAGTGGAATAAAAACCATGGTAGACTTATCATCCTGTATGGTAGAAGACGGATTGGCAAAACAAGATTGATTACTGAATTCTCCAAAGACAAACCTGGTATCATGGTTTTCGCTGAAGACACCTCTCCGCGGCTTCAGATCAGGAATATGCAGTCAGAATGTGCAAAATTCTTCGACGATGACCTTCTCGAATCGCTGGACCTCACGTCATGGGACCAGTTATTTAGTTATATCGCGCAGAAATCGCTACAGAAACGCACCTATCTTATCATCGATGAGTTCACCTACCTGATAAAAAACGACCCTTCAATTCTATCGGGACTTCAGAAATCCTGGGACACAACAATGTCAATGTCCCCCTGGTGCATCATTCTCTGTGGGTCAATGCTTGGGCGTATGAGTGATCTCGCACTTTCATCGACTTCACCATTGTATGGAAGAAGGACGCGTGACATTTTTCTTGAACCGCTTCCATTTATGCATGCACGTAAATTTTTATCTGTCCCCCTGAAAGAAGCATTGCGAATATATCTCACGATCGGAGGCGTCCCTGAGTATCTTCTGAAAGCTGAAGATTACGGTTCATTTAGAGAATTTATTGGAAGGGAGTTTTTTTCTCGTTATGGATATTTCTACCGCGAGCCATATTTTCTCCTTACCCAGGAGTTCCGCGAGCTGAAGATGTACCAATCGATCCTCAATGCTGTCGCTGTTGGGAATACCACTCCCGCTGCCATTGCCCGGTTCTGTGGGACCGATGCCCGCCATTTATACCCATACCTGGAGAGTATGGGCCGTCTTGGGATAATTGAACGTGAGGAACCTGCGTTTTTGAAAAGCAAAAACGGTGTATATCGCGTGAAAGATTCTCTCTTTGATTTCTGGTTTAATTTTATCTTTCCACACAGGCAGGAAATAGAGACTACGGGGTACGTTCCAGCTGATCAGGCACTTGATTCCTATTTTGGCAGGCGTTATGAGAATTTTGTTCGAAGAGATTTTATACCCGGAATTTTTCCAGGATATCGTACGGGGCGATGGTGGTATAAAGAAGACGAGATCGATCTGATTGTATTCGATCAAAAGACCTCTGCAATAATCTTTGGAGAAGTGAAATGGGGCGATCTTACGAGGAACGATGTGAAAAGGCTGCTCACGCGCCTGGAAAGAAAATCAAAACTGGTCCGGCATGAAGAATATGTCAATGAACAGTTTATGGTTGTCGCAGGGACTATTGATGAAAAATCGGAATTCCTTGATGAAGGGTTTCTTTTGTACGACATGAGTGATATTGATCGTTTGATGTGATTTCAGATTATTATCTCAAGGATCCCGATGACCTGTGCGTACAGTCCCCTCAGTCCCTCACGAGTACGCATTCCGCTACCGATTCCCTTTGTTTCTACCCCTGCCAGTTGTCCGATAATTACTGGGTGCAGTAAACCATCGCAATTATGGACCTTCGGGGCCGATTAACTCTTCAGCCCAGGATACTACATCCCTGGCAGACCTGATTGCTTCGATATATTCATCCTTTGTTACCGGTTCGAATCCGGGGTATCTCGTGCCTGTGGCATAAATGGATAGTGTTGAGGTGTTCCAGATCCGGTCCGATATTTCCACCCCTCCGTGTTCAAGGATCGTAAGCAGGGTATTGATACGATGAATACAGGAATACAGGAATACAGAATATTACGCGAGATAAAGACAGCTTTGATACCTTTTTTCTGCAGCCTGTTGTGTCTGGTAGCAAAGATCCTCATACAGCACACCGTCCATATCCATCTCTGCGAGGCGACAGGCTGCTCTTAGCGCGGGCAAGCCAGGGCCAACCAACACCATTCCGGGCCCGTAATCAGGTAAATGGTTTGAATGGACTAGTATTTGTGAGTGTCCATTTCTTCAATATTTTTTTTAATCATTCAGTAGTGCATTGGATATTTTCCCAGGA
>CAIJED010000045.1 GCA_903819595.1 uncultured Methanomicrobiales archaeon
CCCCGGAAAAGAACCCATTTTAGGAGAAACGATTAGAAAGCTCTCAACTGGGAATGGGAAAAATTCCGAGGAGCCCTCTCTATTTCTTCATTGTTACAAGGTAACTATTATCGGCAGCTTGCTCCCATTTCACATCATATCCCTGGCTGATGAATTGTGAACAGGTATTATCGACCTGCTCACGGGTAGCAAAAAATTGTAGTTCTCCACCGGCTGCGAGTTTTTTTAACAGGATTTTGAGTTTTATCATCAGGTTTGTACAGGTAAGGTCGGTAAAATCGCTTGGTTTTGTCGTATTCATCCTAATCACATCTCCCTTGGTTAGAAAAATATCGTCCTCACAGGACGGGAATTATTTTCAGGACCCGTCACTCCGAGCAAGGCTCCGAGCCCGGCATTGTCAATCATTTCAATCGATGACAAACATTCTGCCCTATCCAGTCTCCGTTCCATGAGAGAGGGGGAATATACATAATAGCGTAGTCCGGTGATGTCGGAGGTCGCTTCAACCATCTCCTGCACATTAAAGACCCGGTCTTCAGGGGTCACTTCGTGGTTCCCACAGAGTGAATATACCCCCTGCTCGATGAATATTACCCGGGTCTCGATTCCACCCATCGCGGCTGCGACTGCCATCGAAAGTCCACCGAATGTCCATTCAGATACATACGGGGTATTGGTGATCATAATGGTGAGGATTGGGTTCGCGTTGTCCGTTCCGGATTGCTTTGTGACACTGGATACGGAAGACCCTCCGCAAGAGTGCGCCAGTATCGGATGATTCCCGATGAACCGGTCGAGGATCTCCTTCAGTGGCCTGATGGTGATTGCATCGATACATGATACCGGTTCACATCCCCCGGTATCGGGATTTTTCATGTAATACCCACGGGCTGTTGCGCAACGGGAACATGCACCAAACCACGGATCTTCACCCGAACCGCCTGCGACCGTTGAAAGGGCGGCAATCCCTTCACCGATATTCTCAAATTCAGACGGTCTCTGATAGGTATGGGCGACATGTACGCCATCCAGATAGCTGTAGAGTTCGGGGGTAAGGCCTGCTTCAACGGCACTTTTTAAAAATCTGAGCATATACACCGGAGTGCGACTCATGTAGGGGGAATAGCAGAGGAGAAATGCCGCTTTGTCAGACCCCGTCCAGTTTTCCTGGATATGATTCACCAGTGACTGCCAGAAGGTTATCGTATCAGCAGAGCTGCGTTCCCCGGTGACATTCACATTCGGATAACGGGTACAGACTTCATCGCGAAGTCCGTGCAACCTGAGCTCGTCCCCATCGGCAATAACATTCACTATGGAATCCGAAAATAGGGATTTCCAGCTTTTCTCAAGCCTGGCATCCACGAGACTCATGAGTGCATCACCGGTGAGATACAGGTTACAATCGTTAACTGAATCTGTAATTTTCACAGATCCACTCCTCCCTGGACTGCCCTTTTCTGGAAAACATCGGCCGATCCATTGGAGCCGTTCCGGAGAGAACTCCCCGCAGAAAAGGAAGTAGGATGATGTCATCGGTAATCTCCCTCACGATTTTTTGGAAAAATCAGGATATGCATCCTATACCCCGAACCCTATTGATTTCATGAGGACCACGACGGCACCCGATACCCACGCGGCAAAAATGATTGAACCAATGGCCATCCCGACGAAGAACCACGCCGCTTTGTAATTCCCTTCCGACGCCATCACGGTCTGCCTGATAGGACAGCCACCCAGATATACACAGATTAACCCGATAAAAAACCCGGGGATTATTGCAAACAGGAAATATGCGGCGGGACTCAGGCCGCCAGGGGCTCCAGGAATCGCAGTGAACAGGCCGTTTGTGTTGGCCCAGAAAAATCCATCCATGGCTGCCGGAGTGATGAACCAGAAGAAGAGGTACCCAACAAAAGATGCAAGAATCAGGGTGATATACCCTGACAGGAGTCGTGTGTGCCTGAAAAGGTAAAAGTCACGGAACCCGCCAATCGAACAATACCCGGACCTCTGGGCTAAGTAACCGATCAGAAGCCCGAGCATGAGTGTTACGACGGGGACCGCATAGATGGCGATATCTTTGGGGAGTATTCCAACTGCTACCATTATGCTTCCTCCCGTTCTGCCCATTTTAACATGATATATGCTCCGGCAATCACACCTGCGGCCATAGAAATAATGAAGACAAGAGCACTCAGATCACCATATCCGGTCCGTAATGCAGCCCGGTACGGGCACCCGCCGAAGATCATGGCAAGTTGTAAGACAATTACTCCGGCAAGGAAATAGATAGCATACTCTAAGTTCGTCCCTTTCCGGATTTTATGTTCCTTCGATTTTTTTGCTGCGACATAACCCCCGATGAGAACACCGACAATACTCATGACCGGCAGGACCGCATTTGCTGAAATGGGAGCAAGGGCAAGGTGGGTACCTGCTACAATATTGGTAAGCCCGTTCACCAAATCGCGGGTATGACAGGCAACACAAAACCCATAGGCGACCGGTCCACCGGCGCTGATGAGGAGGGCCTGCGTAAAAGCAGCGAGAATACCGATAAGGGCACCAAGAAACGCGGGATGTCTCATCCAGTCCCGATGAGACTGCCCTGTATGCTCACTTCCAGATTTATCTGACATGTGAGTATACATTCATCCTTGATGTTATAACTTTTTTTGAAATGTTTTCCATAATGGATATTTATCATACTGACGCTGTAAAGTTTTTAACCCAGATTTTCTACCGGAAAAAATGCTAAAATATAAAATATAGAGATTAGGGGGATTGTTACGGGG
>CAIJED010000046.1 GCA_903819595.1 uncultured Methanomicrobiales archaeon
AGGATACAGATTACTGACTTACACTACATCAATTTCCTTGTTGCAGCAACATGTGATGTATCATGCGTAAAAGCGGCAGATTGTTATTCATCGAATGGGATTGTCTTCTCCCATGATGCGTTCAACCGATTTCTCACAAGACAGTCCTTAACCCCAGAAACGTTGTGGGATGAAGTTGAACCATATATTGAAAAACGAAATGGATGGTTTGTCCTGGATGACACAGTTATCGATAAAATTTATTCAAAACAGATCGAACTGACCTACTATCAATGGAGTGGGAAACATCACAAAGTAGTCCAGGGTACTGGCCTGATCACCCTTGTCTGGACTGACGGATCTAATACATTTCCAATTGATTATCGGATTTATGATAAAGAGGGCGATGAATTATCAAAGAACGACCATTTTCGTCAAATGCTTCATACGGCATCCATCCGAGGATTTCAACCGTATTTTGTTATGTTCGACAGTTGGTATTCGGGTAACGATAACTTGAAATTTATCGACAAACTTGGATGGAATTGGTTTTCCCGCCTTAAAAAGAATCGAATGGTAAATCCGGATGATACTGAAAATCGTCCTGTATCTTCTGTATCCATTCCAGATGATGGAATTGTGGTCCATATGAAAAAATATGGATTTATCAGACTTTTTCATACCACAAATAAATTGGGTAAAGATCGGTATTGGGCAACAAATTTTGTCACAATGGATGATCAGGACCGAAGAAATCTACAAGCAATTTGTTGGTCAATCGAAAATTATCATCGCGCTTTGAAAGAATTATGTTGCGTTGAGGATTGTAAAATCCGAAAAGAAGCCGGTCAAAGAAATCATATTAATTGTTCGATTCGCGCTTTCATTCGATTACAGGTCGCCTACCAACTGGATAGTATCACTATCTATGACGCAAAATGGCAGATTGTTAAATCTGCTATTTCTGAATATTTAGAACATCCAAAATATGCGCTCTAATTTTTTTTCAGAGGGTTCTGCGTAACTCCTATAAGGGTTACGAATCCTTTCTTTGACTATAATTAATTGTTCCGTTATTATTGGATGCAGGAGAAATGGTTGTGGTGAATTTTTTCCTTTACCTTCAGCAAATGCGAGGAGATATTCGAAAGTTCCTTGAATCCGAGTCCCTGTGTGTATCGTAATTATTTCTCTTAATGTTTCTTCCAATAATTGAGACATTAAAACAATCCCTGAATGATAAAAACCATTGGCAATGCAATAATAGGATTCTTTATAAATTACATTCAGATGATTTAACCCGTTAAATGGTTCGGAAGAATCATTGAGTAATGGGGGCAGATTATCAAGATTCTCTTCGATAATTGTTCGCTGCCCTTCACAGTATTTATCAATGTCTATTATGATTTTGCAGTTCGGGCACTTTACTTCAATTTCAGCTGATGGACTGATAGTAAACAAATCTTCCGAAATTATATTTGGTTTTACAATTCCACTAAAAACAGGGCAATTGATGGTAGTAACGGGTCGCTGAACGTTAACAGTAGGAATCAATGTTGTTCAAGATCTCCAGGCTACAGTTAACACCAATCCTCCTTATGTAATACCTTTGTAACATTTGGATCCCAGTACAAAGAAATATCTATTATCAGGTGTCCAAAGAAAGATCATATCCGGGTCGGGTCAGGTCATTTTCTTTCATACAAAATAGCACAATTCGGCACTGGAGGAACGGTGCGATAACCCGGCAAGAGGCAGGATAGGTGCATGATGGCGGCGGCGATTGACGTCCTCTATGTGGATGACGAACCGGATCTTTTGGAGTTAGGGAAACTGTTCCTTGAAAAGACAGGGGACTTTTCTATTGCAACTATTGGATCTGCATCTGCTGCCTTAGAACTGATTAAAAAAGAACAATTCAATGCCATCATCTCTGATTACCAGATGCCCGACATGGACGGTATTGAACTCTTAAAAAAGGTTCGGGCGTCGGGTAATACTATCCCATTCATTCTCTTCACCGGCCGTGGGCGGGAAGAGGTCGTCATTCAGTCCTTAAACGAAGGGGCTGATTTTTATCTCCAGAAAGGTACCGACATTGAGGCGCAGTTTGCCGAACTTCGGCATAAGATTAAGAAAGCTGTTGACCACCGACGGGCTGAGGTGGAGTTGATCGCTCTCAACCGGCTTTATAATACACTATCTGCAAGCAATAAGGCAATCGTTCGTATTCACGAAAAGAAGGAACTACTGGATGAAATTTGCCGGATTATTGTCAATATCGGCGGATTTAGAATGACATGGGCAGGACTAGTCAACCCGGAAAAGCATTTTATTAAACCTGTTGCGGCATATAGTCATATTGACGGGTATCTCGACACGATCGCAATATCTACTGATGATATTCCCCTAGGTCAGGGGCCGACCGGATCCGCATATCGTGAAAAAAAATACAATGTCTGCAACGATATTGCTGGCGATCCAAAAATAGCGCCATGGCGTGAAGCGGCGGTCAAACAGGGTTATCGTTCGCTTGCCGCATTCCCCTTCGCATTGGATACCAATAATGCCGGTGTTATTACCTTTTATGCGTCTGAACCAAATTTTTTTACTGCCCAGATTGTCGAGCTTCTTAAGGAACTAGCTGATGATATATCATTTGCATTAACTACCCTCGATTTTAATAAGTCAGAACTTAAGTATCGCCGCCTCTTTGAAACTGCACAAGATGCAATCCTGATCCTCGATGGGGATACCGGGGAAATTATCGATGCAAATACATTCATCCTTGATATGCTGGGATATCCGTTCGAATATTTTATCGGCAAACACCTCTGGGAACTCGGTTTCATCAGAGACAAAACCATAGCACAACGTGCATTTACCGAGTTAAAAACGAACGGCTATATCAGGTACGAAGACCTCCCGCTGGAGACACAAAGGGGGGAGATTATGAACGTGGAGTTCATCAGCAATGAGTACCTTGTGGACGATAAAAAGATTATCCAGTGCAATATCAGAGATATCACTGATAGGAAAAATACCGAGACAGCGCTCCGTCTTGTGAACAAGAAGCTCAATCTTCTCTCCAGTATCACGCGTCATGATATCAATAACCAGCTTTTGGCTCTGGATGGATTTCTTGAATTGATACATGAAAAAAATCCGGATTCAATACTTGAGGACTATTTCTCCCGGATTACGGATGCGAGTTCCCGTATCGCCACCATGATCCGGTTCACCAAAGAATACGAGGAAATCGGTATCGAGGCTCCCGTCTGGCAGGATTGCCGCATCCTTGTTGACACCGCGGTAAAGGAAGCCTCACTTGGACAGGCAATAGTTCACAACAATCTACTAACTGGCATGGAAATATTCGCCGACTCACTAATTTCCAAGGTCTTTTACAGCCTGATGGAGAATGCGGTGCGGTATGGATCGAAAATTACGACCGTCCGGTTTTTTTCTGAAGAGTGCAATGGGAATGAAGTCATAGTTTGCGAGGATGATGGTGCCGGTGTTCCAGTGGAGGAGAAGGAGAGAATTTTCGAGCGAGGATTCGGAAAACACACTGGACTTGGATTGTTCCTCTCCAGAGAGATCCTTTCGATTACCGGGATCATGATTAAGGAAACCGGCAAACCGGGGAAAGGGGCACGGTTTGAGATGGAGGTGCCGAAGGGGATGTGGCGTATGAACTCGAGTTCTAATCAAGGACTGGATGGAAAGGTATGAAACCAGCGATCAACAACCAGACCTTCAGTTTACAGTTTTAGATATACTTTTCGTCCTGTTAGCTTATCGGTTGTGGGCGAGTGAAACCTGTGCAACGAATTCCGGGCATGTGAGAAAATATTGAGTCGCCCGAATGCAGGGGATGTTCCGTAATACGGGGATAAAACGGATCGGCTTTTTCATATTTGCCACATATAGGGGATGATTATAGGTCGTTTATATTGTTCCCGCACGCGTGGGATATAAACCTATGATTTATCGGGATATGAACTCAATGTACAGTCCTGAAAGTATTTCCTATATCAAACTTTGGGTCGACAACACCCTCAACAATGAAGTTGAGCAAGAAGAAGATTCAGTGGATAATACGCCAGAAGGAGAACCAAGAATCCTCCGGCGTGATAGCGGAGATCCAACACATAACCCGGAGACGGGTGGACCAAATCTGGAAAATATATCAGGATACCGGTACAATTCCGATCATCGGAAAACAGATGGGTCGGCCGAAGAAACAGATAACTCCGGAAGAATCAGATGTAATTGAAGAGGCATATCACAGATTCCGCTATGGAGCCCGTATGCTTGAAATTCTCATGCGTAAGGTCTACAAAACAACTATTTCGCATAACAGAATTCATAGGTACTTGATGAGCCGGGGATTTGCAAATTCTGAAGTATCCAAACGGAAACAGAGGAAAAGGGTTCGTTACGAAAGGAAACATAGCATGTCAGCCGGGCATATCGATTGGCATCATGATGCCAACAGCGGTCTCAAGATCTGTGCAGTCCTGGATGACTCCTCACGCAGGATATTAGCCATCGGTGAATTTGCCAATATCAACACGGAAAATTCAATCGCAGTATTTAAAACCGTAGTTCGGGAATATTGGCTACTTTGCCCACTTCGTGAACTGATTATGGACCATGGAAGCGAGTTCGGCGCTCATCGGAGAGATGAAAACGGATGCTGGGACAGTGAATATAAAAAATATCTTGAAACAAAAGGGGTTCATCCTATCCTTGCCTGGGTCAAACATCCGCAAACCAACGGTAAAGTTGAGAAGTGGTTCGATTCTTACGACAGATTCCGATACGAGTTTTCGTCTCTCGATGAATTCGTTGTCTGGTATAACAATAGACCACACGGCAGCCAGGATTTCGAAAATTTTGAATCCCCTGAACTGGCCTTCTGGAGGAGACTACCCCAAGAGGCGATCCTTGGCATGGGTATCAGAGTTTTTGGTTGGTGAGTTGATGAAACGTTTAGGATATTTTAAGCCAAGATCTATGAGAAATACTTTCAGGACTGTACAGGATATGAACTCAACGATATCTATCTATACAACCATATCCACTGTGTAGATGTCGTGTGGATGGAGTGGTTGTGAACGCCTCATCCCATGACAGTGAGTGTAGATGGGGGTCACCCTTCACCACACATACATCGTGTCCCTCGATTGGATTAAGTGAGGCAATAGATGAAATTTGATGCAGAATTGATGGATTCATTAAAGGAACTCGCAAATATCGGGGCTGCTCATTCAGCGACAACACTCTCGCAGATGGTCAACAGCCAGATCAATATGTGTGTCCCGGATATCGATCTGGTCGATATCTCTCATACCGGGGATCTTATCAGTGACAACATTACCACGATGGTTGTTTTCGAACTCCAGGGCGATGTCCCCAATGGTGGATATCTTGTCTTAGAATTACCCGGGGAATCTGCTGCACGGACGGCAAGCATCCTTGTGGGTTCGAAATATAATAATAATCATCTCAACGAAATGGAACAGAGTGCGATCCTCGAAGTCGGGAATATCATGATCTCCGCATTTCTCAGTGCGGCATCCGACCTCCTTGGCTTTATTATGCTGCCTTCTCCCCCAGTCCTTGTGGTGGATATGGCGCACGCGGCGATTACCTCGCTGATTGCCCAGATGACCATGGATGTTGATGAAGTCATCCTTTTCAGGGTTCAGCTTAATACTCCCGGCCAGGATATTTCCGGCAATTTGCTCATATTCTTAGAGGTCGGCATGCTTGAGAAAATTGCAGCACGACTAAGGGAGATTGTTGCCGGATAAATCCTTTCCAGATTTTGTAATATGTTTATTCTGCGCTATTTTCGGCGATACGCCACATCCCCTCTGGCACCGTCATCTCGAACCGTGCACCTTTGCCAGGCTCACCAGTCTCAGTGATGGTAATTGCGGTAATTGACAGGATTTGACAGGCGAGGAAGAGCCCAAGCCCGGTATTTTTTCCAAAGCCTCGGTTGAAGATGTATGGTTTGTCGGCGTTCGGTATCCCCTGGCCATCATCTTCATAGATTACCACCAGTTCATTCTCTCGTGCCGCTGTGGATAGACTAATGTATGAAACCTGGCCTCCATGTCGTCGGGTATTATCGATGAGGTTGAAAAAGACCCGTTCCAGGAGCGGGTCTGCGAATACTTCAAAATCAGTGGTCTCTAACCTCATTGCAATATCGTTCATGTTCTGCTGCTTCATCACCATTTTGAATAAATATCCAATATTCTGCCAAATTGGCCCTTTTATCCCAATATTCTCATAGTCCTTGGTAATATTGATCTGCTGTTCAATAATATCTGCAATTTTTTGTCCGTCTTCGATAAACCGGGAAACCTTTTCGGGATCATGGGCTGATCTTGCGGATAAATCCAGTAACCTTTTCAGCGCATGCAACTGGTTCTTGATATCATGCCTTGTTATTCCTGATAATTGGTTGAGTTTTTTGTTTATCTGCCTGAGGGCTTCTTCTGCCCGTATGTGTTCGGTGATGTTTCGGACGATACTGATGAGGTGAACCCGTCCATCGAGGGTAATGGTATCAGCAGAAATCGATGCATTGAATAATTTCCCGGATTTGTGGCGATTATAAACCTCGTACCCCTTCACCCGCCCACTTTTTTTCACCTGGGTAATTAAGTCGTCCCAGTCCTCTTTTTTAAGCCAGATGCCAAGTTCAAGCGCATTCTTTCCGATCATCTCATCCCGAGAATATCCAAATATCTGGGAGGTGACATCATTCATTTCAACGAAACACCCGGTTTCCAAGTCGCTTATCATGATCGCATCAGGGCTGGCCAGGAATGCTTTTGTGTACTTTTCCTGTGCACTCTGCAGTGCTATCTCTCCCTGTTTTCGCTCGGTGATGTCCAGAAACGAGATGACAACCGCATAGGGTTTCGTATCTCCCGGCCCAAAGAGGGGACTCGTATTGATGTTGACCCATGAGAGTGTGCCATCATCTTTTTTGATGCCCATGACAACGTTCCTGCACGCCTCCCCGGTTTCCAGAGTATGAATAGACGGGTGTTTGGAATCCGGGAACTCTGAACCATCTTCCCGGATAGTCTCCCACTTCCGGCTCGTTGCCGTATGCCCCAGTACTTCTTTGGCAGGGACACCAAACAGATGTTCAGCAGCCCTGTTCCATGTCAGCACTTCTCCCGTCTTCTCCTGAAGTATAATCGCCTCATTTACAGATGCAACAAGTGTTCTGTACCACTCTTCATTTTTCTGCAGAGCAATCTCAGTCTGCTTGCGTTCGGTGATGTCAATACCCTGTGCAATGGTGGAGACAATCCTTCCTTTGGGATCAAGAATATTCGCCGAATTCCAGATTACTATTCGGATGGTCCCATCTTTTGTGAGGATTGGGATTTCTACAGTCTCCCATCGTTCGCCTTTGAGAGCCTTCTCAATTAATGCCATTGATGCTTCACGGGAAGTATCGGGAAAGAGGAAGTCAAGTGTTTTCCCCTGCACTTCTTTCTCGCTTCTGCCAGACAGGTGCTCCAACGCAGGGTTGAACCGGGTGATATGGTAATCGGGATCCCATGCCATTATTGGGGCATTTGCATAGAAGAATAAGTTATGAAGATGTTCCGTGGTGTCGTGCAACGCCTCCTCTGCCTGTCTCCGTGTTACTGCATAACGAATCTTGTTCGAAAGCTCGGCAAATTGTGACCTTGGCTCGCCACCTTTCTGGAGATAAAAATCGGCACCCTCGTTGAGTGCCTCAATAACTACTTCTTCACGTCCCCGGCCGGTGAAGATGATGAATGGAGTTGCATCCCCCGTTCCTTTTAGCTGCTTAAGAAAGGTAATCCCGTCCATTTCCGGCATTTGGTAATCAGAAATGATCGCATCATATAACTCCGAGTTCAATTTATCCAGCGCTACCCCCGGCGAGGTAACTGTATCGACAAAAAACAAATCCCCCTTCTCAAGGAAGAGTTTGGCCAGTTCAAGCAGGGCAGTTTCGTCATCAACATAGAGAACACGAAGTCGATCGGTCATTGCATTTTGTTGTTTGTCCTGGAACACAAACTTTTTGGATTGAATTTTCGTTCAGCACTCCCGGCTGTGTATGAAAGTCAAAATTCGTCGGTGCACCCCGCTGCAAGTAACGGGGCATGATTCACACCTCCACCTTGTTATTCCGTCGCCTACATAGTACATGGTTCATCTTAGTACAAGATCGCCTTCCTTATCCCCGCAGGCAACTGCGGGGTATTCGGATAAAGTAAAATGGAGTTATACTATTTGATTCTATACTGAACAATGACAGTAAAAGAAGACTAATTGTGTAGTTGTTTGAATATCTACATTGAACATCGCTGGTTTGACTATCCACAGCGATCCTGAATTTTTAAAAATACGGATTAGTGAAGTGTCACCTATTCATGATGATTTGAGTTTCGGTCTGATGAGGATCGATAGAAGAAACCCATCCATGACAGGTAAAACTTGGTTGAATTGTGTAATTCATGCGAGATCGTGGACATTATGGAAAAATTTGTGCATTTTTCCAGGTTTCCTGTGAAATGGGATCTTGCAGGAATAGCAGGGAATAAAAAAAGACAGAGATCCAAATGCAAAAAAGTATCTTTGAGTGGAGAGATAATGGAATTAAATGGCGGACGCGATCCTAGTTCTGTACGGTACTACCGGACCCGCCCTGCTTGAGCTGGCTAAAATCTTCCTTGAAATGAGTGGATTCGAGATGCCAGTCCCAAAGGGGGCATACCTGACGGCAGGGAAGGGGTACTGAATGCCATCTATGCTTCGGGTTCTCTATGTTGACGATGAGCCCAGCCTGCTTACTATTGCCAAACTATTTCTTGAGAGAGAAGGAACATTTACAGTCGATACGCTTACTTCTGCGATTGTGGCACTGGAGAAGTTGAACAGTGAGCGATATGACGCCATCATTTCCGATTACCATATGCCGGAAATGGATGGAATAACATTTCTTAAAAAACTTAAAGCATCGGGGGATGCAACTCCATTCATTATCTTCACCGGCCGGGGACGTGAAGAAGTAGTTATTGAGGCACTCAACGAGGGTGCCGATTTTTATCTCCAGAAAGGTGGCGAGCCAAAGTCACAATTCGCCGAGCTTTCGAACAAAATCCGTTATGCTGTAACACGAAGGCGTGCCGAAGAGGCGCTTCGCCAGCGTGAACATGATTTTACATCGCTGGTTGAAAACGCCACTGATATGATCGTTCGTTTTGATACAGGTCTGCGGTACACCTACTGCAACCCGGCTTTCGAGCGCCTTCTGGGGGTCCCGTTACAACAGATCCTTGGCAAGACGCCGCTTGAGTCTGGTTCATTTGTCGAGTGGAAACGATTTATCGAAGTATCATTACGATGGACCCTTGAAATGGGAAATGTTCAGGAATTTGAGCTACAGGTTCCCACCCCGAACGGACTTCGGTCATTTACGTCGCACATCATTCCTGAACGCGACCCCCGAGGGAATATCATTTCACTGCTCGCCATTACCCGCGACATGACCGACCGGAAAAAGGTAGAAGAAGCCTTACGAGAGAGTGAGGAGAAGTTCAAGACTCTTTTTGGGACGGCAACTGATGCCCTGTTCATGATGGATAGCAGGGTATTTTTAGATTGTAACCGAAGTACACTGGCCATTTTCCGCTGTTCACTGGACCAGATTATCGGACACTCCCCCTTAGAATTTTCACCTGAATACCAGCCGGACGGTCGA
Source organism: uncultured Methanomicrobiales archaeon (assembly GCA_903819595.1). Taxonomy (GTDB): domain Archaea; phylum Halobacteriota; class Methanomicrobia; order Methanomicrobiales; family Methanospirillaceae; genus CAIKOD01. The sequence goes on from CAIJED010000046.1 coordinate 9,761, forward strand.
CTTTCCCTCGAGAAAATACAGGAAAAGATCAATGCAGCCATATCCGGAGAACCCCAGTTCTTCGAATGGGTCTGTCTCCATTATGACCGCACACCCTTTGACGCTGAAGTGACGTTCAACAGCATCCGGCTCGGAAATAATCAATATCTCCAGGCCGTTGTCAGGGATGTCTCCACACGTAAACAGGCAGAACGGGCACTCCTTGCCAGCGAGATGTTCAACCGAAACCTTGTAGAAAACCTGCCCGATTACATCGTCGTGCATGAAACGGACGGAAAAATACTCTACGCGAATCCTGCATCTTCCAGGGTTCTGGGTTATGATGCAGACCAATTTGTTGACAGACCCCTTCTCTCGCATATCGCAGGGGAGAATCTCGATGGTATAATGCCCTGGATATCTAATAGCAGGACGGGAGATGAAATCCCCCACATTGAAATGGACCTTCCCTCACAGGATGGGGGATCGAGATCAGTGATTGTGAAAGGCACCCCGATCCAATACCAGGACAATCTTGCGTATCTCACACTTTTCGTTGATATCACAGAACGCAAACGAGCAGAAGAAGCCCTTGACGCCGCAAATAAAAAGCTTACGATCCTTTCCAGCATTACCCGTCATGATATCAATTACCAGCTGTCGGTCCTGCAGGGATATCTTGCACTGCTTGAAAATGAGCAGCCCAATCCTCAATTCCATGATTATTTCCTGAAAATTTCCACCGCGGCTCAGCGGATCTCGGCCATGATCCGTTTCACAAAAGAATATGAACAGATTGGTAACAAGGACCCTGGCTGGCAGGACTGCTACGCACTTATCGAGAGAGCAGCAAGGGAAGCCCCTGTCGAGAGGATTGAGGTTACGAATACTCTTCCCATCCATACAGAAGTATTCGTTGATCCGCTGATTTTCAAAGTTTTTTACAACCTGATGGACAACGCTGTGCGGTATGGCGAAAAGATCACGACCCTTCGTTTCTCTATTGAGGAATCCGGTGAAAACCATGTCCTCGTGTGTGAAGACAACGGTATTGGTATCCCTGCCGCTGATAAAGAAACAATCTTCAAAAGAGGGTTTGGGAAGAACACCGGTGTTGGATTATTCCTCTCCCGGGAGATTCTGGCGATTACCGGCATCGCCATCCACGAGACGGGTGAACCAGGGAAAGGCGCCCGGTTTGAGATGACTGTGCCGAAGGGGAAGTGGCGGATCCCTTAATGCAATACATACACACTGTTTTCAGTGGAATATTTTAATAAAATTTAACCCCTCACCCCTTCACTACCCCTTCCTCTTCAACTTCTCAATTAAACCCATTACCCGCTCCTTCGCTTCGTCGGTCGTAACGACATCCTTCGTAATGGCGATAGTGACAATATCCCCTTGTTTAATCCCCGCCGGAAAAAATACCGGCAAATTGAAGTTTGCTTTCTCGTCCCCACGTAATAGAAGAACGGCCAATTCTCCTTCAATCCTATCTTCCGTTGCCGTAATTTCCATCGTTATCCCTCACATGCAATACCATTCTTATCTCCATCCAACTGATGAATGTCACCCTTGCCTAATGATATGCAGTAATCATAGCAGGCCTGGGCAACATCATGCCCCGAAAAATCCTTTCAATAATACCTGGTACAGGAGCAGTCTTTCTGCCCTATCAATCCATTGAACATCGAGGAGGTTAAGAAAAAGAGTAACATGGAATTATCCAGGTATGAGGTTAAACAAGGCCGTTTATGGGACTTTGGAAAAGGCTACAACACAAATAAAGGCCACATATCGGTTGTATTTGGTGAAAATCGCTGTAAATAGCCTTATTCTCATTCAAAACCAATCGGGACCAAATGCGGGCGATTTAAACGAACAGGAACGGGATCAAATAGTTGGGGTGGGGTGGTTGATACCCTGGGAATGATATTGGCTCGTTAAATCGGGCGTAAAATCGGGCAATTTTGCCGTATTTTGGGGCTAATTTGGTGGGCCGGAGCGGCTTCTTCGGGGTGACATGCGGGGTTGACTCTCTTGATGCAGAAGGGGCGAACTTTATGTCCGTGCCGTATTGTGAGACTGTGATTACTAGATCTTTGTTTATGAGCGATGATTTATCGTATCGCTCGATCGGATCAATTGTTCAGGCGGATCTTGAAAATGCCGGATTCGTTCGCTTTTACTGCTGTCGGATCGGGATTGAGTACGGTTCCTTCAGCTTTGGTGCGAGGAGTGAAGCTGGGATTGGGAATACCAGTGAACTCGGTTATGTGAACTCTATCGGTAAGGAACTTAAGGCGAATGGTCGGTTCAATATCGGTGAGGACATGCGGTGGACGTCGTTCTCGAAGACCTTTGATTTGATGGGATAAGCCTGTACCACACCACAATTCACTTTTTGATAGTGTTCTTTTGGGTACCCGCAATTAAGAGGGGGCCTACGAATGGAGAGGCCACAAAATACTCATATGGGTTACCCTTCCTGATATCTCACCAGTACATTGCGATGAGGAAACAATGTGGTGCAAGGAGGACCCCGTATCAGTTGATCCTCTGTATCCTCCCGTCAACCGTTCCATTCACCGGTTGCGGCAATGACCCAACGTAGGTAACGAATGCATCGACATCGACCGGTCCGTTTGTAATGGTCTTTGCTTCCGTAAAGGTTGTGTAACCGTCACCGCCACTGGAAAGATAATTGATCATGGAAACGGTATAGATCGCTTTTGGGTCTAATGGGACACCGTGGACCGTCACCGAAGTCACTTTGCTGCCTGCAGGTTTTGCTGCATCCCAGGTATACACAAGTCCAGAAACAACAAGATTGTGCGGGGGAAACGGCTCCTGCCACTGCTGTTCAAGTACCTGATGGATCTGTTCACCAGTCAGGGTCATTGACTGGACCGTGTTGGCAAACGGCTGGACCGCGTATAGGTTGCCCCAGGTAATATTTCCTTTTGAAAGGTCTGCCCGTATATTTCCGGCGGTATCAAATCCCACCTCTGTTTTCATCGCTGCACGCTGCCCGTCCGTAACCATATCCCCCAGTGCATCTTCCCCGCCACTGTTCTGGGCCCGGGTAATATCCAGGGCAGCAACACCGATAAACTGGTTCATCATCGGTCCGACAATGTTCTGATCAGCAACAAGAAACGCGGTTGCAGCGGGGTCCGGGCTGGTTCCGGGAGGTTGATCCGCATATGTAGGGATAATCCGTGCGGATTTCTCAACGATATCCCCGCTTGTCTTGTCGATCAGAAGATCGATATCGGCATACCCTTTACTATACATATACGCCTGGGTGACGAGCACGGGATTTTTGCCGGCATTGGCCAGGTAGGCATTGGTGAACTCATGTGTATGGCCGGACAACACAACATCAATATCGGCATCAAGCCGCGGAATAATGTCGGCCACCCGCCCGATCACGGTTCCGTTTGCATGGGTGGGACCATCATATGGGGTCTGATTCCCGCCTTCGTGAAGAAGGACAACGATCGCATGGACACCCTGCATCTGGATCTCCGGAATGTACCGGTTTATGGAATCCGCTTCGTCGAGAAAGGTCACACCTTCGACATTCACCGGCTCCTCGAGCCCGGGTGTGTTCATCGTATCCGCACCAATAAATGCAACAGAAACCCCGCTGATATTTCGCAGGGTGTAGGGGGGAAGGATGGGGGTGTTGTTGGCTTTCCAGACCACATTTGCGCAGACATAGTCGGTCCTTGTGCCCGGGTACGGATCAACGGGGTGGGTGATATTCGTTGACCCATCCCCTCCGTATATTTTTCTCATCAGTTCCGGTACCCCTTTGTCGAACTCATGGTTGCCAAGAGTCGCAACCATATTACATGAGGTATTCGAAGGGTGTGATTCAACGGTACAGTACTGGTTTGCCCAGGCATTGAAAAACAGCATTGTCGGCTCGTCGAGAAGCAGCCCGGATTCGGGAGGTGATGCTCCGACCACATCCCCGGGTAGGGCAATGATCGTGTTATCTGGATTCCCTTGTGCCATTGCCGATTTGATGTAGGAAGCCAGTACTGGTGTGCCTCCGGTCGGGCGTTTATTCAGGGTCTGTCCCGGGGGCAGCTGCCCATGGAAATCATTTATCGCAAGAATTTTTACATGAACTGTTGCGTTTGAAGGCGATGCCGGGACATGCCCGGGTAGATACCATGAGAGTAAAACCGGTGTCAGGATAAGAACACAGAGGACGAAGAATCCTAAGAGAACCTGCAGCCCGATCGGGATCCTGTCCCGCCGGGAATCGGGTGTCATTAGAATGCTCATTTAGTATGTGATCATATAATTGTTGAGTTTCCCGTTGAAGAGACTGGGGGGGGATAATGTCCGATGGCTCGAATCGGATTACGGTGAGAATGCCCCGGTACCAGCGATTTTTATGACCGATTCACTTGCGTACGGTCAGAAGGTGCGATTCGCCAGGGACTGGGGATCCTGTCTTGAGTCGGTGATTGTTTATTCTTGTGGATCACCTGCCGCTTGGTGTGACTTGTGGGTATGAGTCGCTTGATCCAGAGGGGGCGAACGTTACCGCGAGCCGGTACGGTGAGACGGTGGTTGTACGATCTCTTTTTATGGCCAATGACCTGGCGTATCGCTCGATCGGATCAATTTCCCAGGCTGACCTTGAGATCCCGGATTCTTTTGCGTTTACGGCCATTGGGTCGGGATCGGGTTCCGGGCCCTTCAGCTTTGGTGCGAGGAGTTTAGCAGGGATTGGGAATACTACTGAGTTGGGTTATGTGAACTCTATCGGTAAGGACCTGATGGCCAACGGTCGGTTCAATATTGGCGAGGACGTACGGTGGACGTCGTTCGCGAAGACGTTTGATGTGGTAGGGTAGGGGTGAATTATCAGCCTCTGTTTTTGTCCCCTGACATGGTGACCTGCCACGCTCCCTTCAGCACCACCATTTCGAACCGTGCCCCTTTGCCTGGCTCCCCTGTCTCCCTGATTGAGATGCCTGTGATATCGAGAATCTCCCGTGATATGGCCAGACCAAGCCCTGTGTTTTTCCCGAACCCACGCTCGAATATCTTCTCCTTCTCATCTTTGGGTACACCGTCGCCATCGTCTTCGCAGATAATGAGAATGTCTCCGTTCTGCTCTTCAGATGTGAAACGGATAGTCGTGATTTTCCCGCCGTACCGCACTGCATTGTCCATCAGGTTGTAAAACACCTTGACAACCATCGGGTCTGCGAACACTTCCGTGCCGGCAGGGAGATCGTTTTTCACCAGTACATTTCCGAGCGGGGCTTGCTTTGAAGCGATCTCTACGAGTTCATGGCAGTCCTGCCAGGCAGGAGCATTGACACCGATCTCCTCGTATTCCTTGGTGAACTGTACCATGGCAGCGATCCGCTTTGCCGCAGTCGAAACCTTCAGGAAATACTCGGTATTAATGAGGTCTGGCTGTTTCTGTTCCAGCATTGAAAGGTATCCCATCTGCACCATGAGCTGGTTATTGATATCGTGGCGGGTGATGGAAGAGAGGAGAGTAAGTTTCTTGTTTGCCTGACGGATCGCCTCTTCCGCCCGCACCAGATCGGTCACATCGTGAATCACTCCTTCCACTCCCTGCACAACCCCCTCTGCATCATAAAAGAAGTGGCTGCTTGAAGTAACATGACG
>CAIJED010000047.1 GCA_903819595.1 uncultured Methanomicrobiales archaeon
TATTCGCAGATTCTTGGTGCAAGAATCTCACAACGGCTTGGTGTGGGCCTTGTAGACGTAAAGTTCTCGAAATTCCCAGACGGTGAATTGTATTTACGGGCGGGTGCCCTTGACGAGGAAATGGTCATTGTGGGCTCGGTGACGGGCAGCGATGCACTTGTCCAGCTGCTCCTTCTTATCGATGCGTGCAGTGAATCTGATAACCGCCTCGTAATTCCATACATGGGCTATGCCCGGCAGGACAAACAGTTCCATCCCGGAGAACCATTAAGTGCCCGGGCAATAGCCGCAGCAGTGGCAAACAATGTCAACAGTATCTGCACGGTGAACATCCACGACGAAGATGTGCTCAGGCATTTCGGCCTCCCCACCCGCAATACCTCCCTCGGGCAGGAGATCTCTGATTATCTTATGTCGCAATTTTCAAATCCTGTGATCCTTGCACCTGACGATGGAGCCCGTTATTTCGCCGAACAAATTGCAGGACCAGGGAACTGGGAATTTGACCAGCTGGAAAAAACACGGATATCCGGAGAATCTGTCAGGATGGATAAAAAAGATCTCCGGACTGCAGGAAGGGATGTGGTGATTGTTGATGACATCATCTCCACGGGCGGGACTATCGCTGCGGCTGCCGGAATGCTGTACGAACAAGGGGCTAAAAGTGTTCATGCCGCCTGCGTACACGGTGTATTTACCGGTGGCGCCTATACCCACCTCGCGGCGGCAGGAATTAAATCAGTGATCTGCAGCGATACCATCGAGCGGGCATGCAGCCAGGTATCTGCCGCAGGAATTGTGGCAAAGGCACTATCTGAATGTTAACCATCGACGGGTCAGACCTTGAGGGAGGAGGCCAGATCGTTCGCACTGCTGTGGCACTATCCGCAATCACCAGGACACCCGTCACCATCCATACCATCCGGGCCGGAAGGGACCGCCCAGGCCTCGCAGCACAGCATATCGCGGCGGTACAGGCTGTCGCAAAAATATGTCACGCCCGTTGCGAGGGCCTGAGTACCGGGAGCAACCGGATAATTTTCACGCCAGATGATCCAGTCAGGGGGGATATCCATATTGATATTGGTACTGCCGGGAGCATTCCACTCGTTATCCAGGCCTGGCTGCCTGTTGCACTTCATGTAGGAGGGTCTATTACAATTTCGGGGGGGACAGAAGTCGAAAACAGCCCGACAATCGACTATGTGCAGCACCTGCAGATGAATTTTCTTAAACAAACAGGTGCGGACCTGGACATGACCATTGTAAACAGGGGTTACTATCCGAAAGGTGGGGGACTGGTCAGGGTAACCGTTGAAAAACCAGTGAATCTTATGATATTCCACCCGGAAACACCAGGGATTTCAGGATTACATATTTTCTCCTGTTCATCCCACCTTCCGCCCCATGTCACAGAAAGGCAGGCAGAATCTGCGAAAGGCCACCTGGGCGAAAGCAGTGAGGTAATTCATATCCAGAAAGATGTCAGGCAGGGTCCGGGAATCGGAAGTTCTGTTACCCTCGTGTGTGGCTGGAAAGGGTCATCTGCAATAGGGCGGAGAGGTATGTCGGCAGAAATAGTCGGAGAAATTGCAGCTGGACGACTGCTTGATGAACTGAAGAAAACCGGCGCAGTCGATGTGCACCTTGCTGACCAGCTCCTCATCTATCTCGCACAATATGGGGGGTCATTTGTGGCCACGGGTTGTTCCCTCCACGCCCGGTCCGTCTGTTCAGTCCTTGCCCGGTTCGGTTTCCGGGTGAATGTGGAACAACGCAGGGGGGTTGTTTTCAGCTCATGATCTCAATCCTTGATTCATCGGTTTTTTTTTCGGATTTCCCCCCTGAGTTCCCCGCATACACCACACATTCGGTGGTTGCAGAGTTGATCGACCTGCGGTCAAAATGCCGTTACGAGGCATTTCTGGTGTCAGGTCTCATCGTGATGCAACCGGGCCCTGAATTTTCCGGGCGTGTACAGGAAGCTGCAGCACGAACCGGTGACGCATCAGTTCTTTCCATCACTGATTTTGACCTGCTCATGCTTGCACTCGAACTGAACGGCACAATTATCACGGACGATTTTGCAGTGCAGAACGTCGCACGGAAACTCGGGATTATGACCATGCCGATCCACCAGAGGTCCGCGCGAGCGAGGGTCTGGAAATTCCGCTGCTCGGGATGCGGGCGTTATTTCCCAAAAACCGGGGAATGTCCGGTCTGTGGCTCGCTCATCAAAAGAAAACTTAAATAGATGGCTGTTTACCTCTGTTCATGTCATCCCTCGATGAGCTGATCAGAAAAGCGAAAGAGCTTCTCTCTGAAGGCCACAGTCCGGGTCAGATCGCTGACGAACTCTCACTTTCAATGGAGACCGTCACCTGGCTCTTAACGCAGGTAAAAGGTACAGACATACCGAAAGATGTGCACATCGACTGGACCAGCGTGAGCACTGAAGCCTCACTCCTGACAGCGATGGCGGATATGCTGCTTGCAAGGCTTCAATGCGCCCGGGGCGTTTTATCTACGTGCTCATGCGAGTCAGATGACCGACAGGAAGTGATTGTCGGGATAGCACTATCCGGAATTCCCCTTGCCACCCTGATGGCAGCATCAATGGGGGCAAAACTTGCAATTTACCACCCGGTCAAACAGAGCTCAAGTGAAAAACCGATCGGGTCCATCAGCGGGAATTTTGCTATGGTCAAAGATGAGTCCTGCATTATCGTCGATGATGTGATCACCTCCGGAAATACCATGCGAGAGATGGTGAAGTACCTACGTAAACATAAGGCAACCCCGACCGCAATTCTTGTAATATTCGACAAGCGCGGTATCAGCGATATTGACGGGGTTCCGGTATATAGTCTCTTTAAAATCTCGCGCATTGACTGAAAGGAGTGACACACCGTATTCCCATATAGAATCACTTATATAGAAGTTCTATTCCATCTTTTTACCACATTGGAGGGTTCACTATGTTAGCCGGACAACAAGTAATAATTCTTAGACAGGATGTAGAGCGAAATCGTGGCCAGGAGGCCCAGCGCTCCAATATCGTTGCAGCAAAGGCCATTGCAGGTGCCGTAAGGACAACACTCGGCCCACGTGGAATGGACAAAATGCTGGTCAGTTCTACAGGCGATGTGGTGATCACAAACGATGGTGCCACAATCCTGCAGGAGATCTCAGTGCAGCACCCGGGCGCCAAGATGGTGATCGAGGTGGCAAAAGCACAGGACGACGAAGTAGGAGATGGAACCACCACCGCCGTTGTCCTTGTCGGTGCACTGATGGAGCAGGCAGAGCTGATGCTCGCAAAGAAAATCCACCCGACTGTCATCGCCCAGGGCTACCGGTTAGGTATGGGGAAGGCTCTTGAAATCATAAAGAACCTCTCTATCAAGGTCGATCCCTTTGACAGAAAGACTCTGCTAAAGATCGCTGATACAGCGATGACAGGAAAATCCATTGAATCAGTCAAGGGAAAACTTGATGGAATTGTTGTTGATGCCGTAATGGCAATCGCAGATAAATCCAGCGGGAAAGTCCTGGCTGATGAGGACGATGTCATCATCAAGAAGCAGAAAGGCGCCAGTATGGACGATGCCGAGCTGATCAAGGGTATTGTTATCGATAAGAAACGCGTGAACGAGACAATGCCGAAGCGGATCAAATCAGCAAAAGTCGCCCTTGTCGCCAGTCCTTTGGAGATCAAAAAGACTCAGGTCAAGGCGAAGATCAAGATCACTTCGAGCGAACAGATGGATGCGTTTGGCCTTCAGGAACGCGAAACACTGAAGAAACTTTCGGATGCCGTGATCGCGAGCGGTGCCAACGTCCTTCTCTGCCAGAAAGGAATCGCCGATCCGATCCAGTTCTACCTTGGGAAAGCAGGCGTCCTCGCTGTTGAAGACGTCGCAGAAGACGACATGAAAAATGCGGCAAAAGCACTGGGGGCCTCGGTCATGAACAAGGCAGAAGACCTGACACCAGGTGTTCTTGGTTCCGCAGAGCTGGTCGAGGAATCAGACGATATCGATATCATCAGGATCGAAGGGTGCAAGAACCCGAAGACCACCACAATTCTCCTCAGGGGGACCTCAGATTACCTGCTTGATGAACTCGAACGCGCAGTTGTCGACGGCACCCGTGTCGTTATGGACACCATGGAGGACGCGAGCTTCCTCGTCGGGGGAGGGGCTGTTGAGACAGAACTTGTCCTCGGGATCCGTGATTATGCATCAACAGTCGGCGGACGTGTCCAGCTTGCAATTGAGGCATATGCAGCTTCCTTTGAAGTGATCCCGCTCACTCTCGCAGAGAACTCAGGATACAATATGATCGATAAACTTGTCAACCTGAAAAATGCCCATGCAAAGGGGCAGAAAAATGCAGGCCTCAATGTGTACAACGGGGAAATTATCGACATGTTAAAAGAAGGAGTCATTGAACCTTCACGGTCGAAGCGACAGTCAATCCAGAGCTCGGCAGAGTCAGCAATCATGCTCATACGGGTAGATGACATGATGATTACCCAGAACAAGGCACCCCAGGGCGGAATGAATTATTAAAATTATAAAAAAATGAGGTTAACCCCCTCTTTTAATATTTGTACACATCCGTGGTCACTGTCGTGCCCTTTCGGGACTTTTCATCATTGACCTCCATATTCCGATATCCTTATACAAAATACGGGAAAACGTATCATATCTGTCATGCCGAGGTAGTCTAGTCCGGGAAGGCGGTAGCCTCGAAAGCTACTGGCGCCCTGCGCCTCGGGAGTTCAAATCTCCCCCTCGGCGTAATATTCCGTATTCCACCATTCACGAGTTTTGTTTTGCGGTACCCAACCCTTGATCCTTCACCCGGGTGTCCCTATCCGGTAATAAAAAATATCTCAAATAAATTCTGAGTTTTCACTCGTTTCAACAAGACATTCCTGATGATTTGTGTGCTGCGGCCCTTTTTTGAATATTTTATCGCACCTTCCACGTCACCATTGTTCGTACGATACTGGATGCACATCGTAATTTGCTGCATTTTTCAGACAAGATCTATGAGAATTAATTTCAGGACGGTACACCGATAATCTATTTGCCAAAATGCAATGGTTGGAGAACTCGTAAAAAAAGTCAAGATTCGAAATCTTCATTTTCATTCCAAAAAAATAACATCACAAAAGAGCCACATAGCTCATCATGAATCCGTCGCGGTGATCATCGTTTCTCTCGTCCCGATACCTTTTCAGATAATCGCACTTACACAGGAAAGAAACAGCCTGTTTGAGTACCCAATAGACCGCCTCGCCAGCATCATCGGGGAGCTCGGTTTCCGGTGTACCAACTGCGCACGCTGCTGTACGCATGCATTCAACGGCCACGTTTTTCTCCTTGATCACGATGTTGCAACAATCAAAACTATTGATCCCCAGGCCCTTGAACCCGCCCCGTACCCGGAATTCTGTGACCAGAATGGCATTTTTTACGTATCAGGGTATGCATTGCGGACGAAAGATGACACCGTCGGATCCTGCTGGTTTCTGGAAAACGGCCGGTGCCGGATCTATGACCAGCGGTTTTCCATTTGCCGGATATACCCTTACATGCTGCACCGCGAACCCGATGAACGGGGAAAAGTCGACTGGCGACAACTGTCAGGACTAAATGAGCATGGGGACTATCACCATGATATCACCATGGAAGAGTGCCTTTCCCTCGCCCACCAGGTTAAAGAGTTCGAAAATGCAATCCTGTCACAGGAGATATCGTTCCTGGAATTAATTCAGGACTATTTTGTAACGCATCATCTGCGACATGTACAGAAAGTATATGATGACCGGATGAAACGATTCAAAAAGGGAGAAGCCGTCAATGTAATGGTCTATTGTGCCGGTGGACTGGTAGAGCACCAGTTGGTTCGACACGACTGACCCCGCACCCGGACTTTTCATCACCCTTTATCTCCGGGGTCATCATCGTCCGGGGGTACCATCGTTATTTCCCACCCCTCTTCATCGAATTCCAAGACTCCTTCCCCATTACATTGTGGACATTCAATCTCCGGACTTTCGCCACATTCAGCCATCATCGGCCCTTCATCACCGTCTGATTCCAACCTTTCTGCTTTTGCGTGGACCTGAAAATGGCGCTTCACTTCATCAGATTTCAGCGCACTATAAATCCGAAAACGCTCATTCGCGATGGTACCGGTACCTTTACAGCGTTTACATGTGAGTAAAATTGTCATGTATATGGTCGGTAGTAAATTCCACTGATAATAATTGAATTTTTCCTAATGTCTTTTCTTCATCTGAAATTATGGCAGGAAGTGAAGGCAACGGTATATTCTTCATAAATCCATTAGTACTCAGGCTACCCACCGGCACAGGGAAACCAGTTATATGATACAGAACAGACAGAATAGTATGAAAATCAAGGCCATAACAGGAATACTCTTCATCCTGGCTATCCTCGTGATGGTTGCCGGATGTACCCAGGCACCCTCGCAGGCTCCGGTATCCACGACGGCGACAACCCCGGGAACACCCGTACGGACCGTTATGCCAACAAATGTTTCAACACTGGTCATCGTTCCTACCATCACACCCGGTGTGGTCCAGACCCTCCCTGAGGCCTACGCCGTGGAAGTCCAGGTCGCCAGCAATGGGATCTCGGTGGACCCGAAAATTATCACCACGTTCCGCGGGGGCAGAGGCATCAACTTTGTCACCCAGGTCGAAGTAATAAATACGAGGGGAGACGGGAAAACAGAAAGTGCAATAAAGAATCACCCGAATATTGGTGATACCATTGAATTGTCATCATCCGGCGGAGACAACGACCGTATTTCAGTATACCTGACAATTTCCAACGGCCAGCGATACCTGATATTTGACCAGGTGGTCTCCCTGAAACAGAGGGGTTAAGTCCCCGGCCCTGCAATTTTTTTTAGTATGCCAGGCACGGGATATAATAATGATCCCGGAATTACTCAAAGCCCGTAGTTCATCCAGATGTGGTTGAGATACAACCTGATTTTTCTCTGCTGCGACCAGATTCGTCAGGGGACTTTTATTCCGTTACCGATAAAAACAGCGGCCAGGCGGTCATCTGTATATACAGAAACCCGGTAGAGTGAGCACAACTCATTCCCTGATACACGTTCTGCGGTTGCTTTAAGAGGACCACTTGCAGGACTGATATATTGAATGGTTGCCGATAATGCGACCTGTCGTTCACCGTGCATATTTGCAGCGATACCAAACGCATGGTCTGCAAGAGAAAAGACTGCACCCCCGTGAGCGACTCCGTTGGGACTTGCTTTTCCTTCCGGGGTCATCGTGACAATGACCCTTGTGTCATCTGCTTCCGCAACTTTCAATCCAAGTAGTTGGGCAAATTCACACGAATCAAATGTCTCAATAATCTTTTGCCTGGCTGTTTTCCCAGTTGGTTTCATCTGGCACTCACGGGATTCCAGTAACCTGGAATTCTTACTTGTATTCCCTTTTCGTATAACTATGCTTTTCTGAGGATCCCCCGTGTGATACGATATAGAGCCATTCATACAGGGATTTGAGAGTTCCATACTGCTGGTACCGGCGCATGGAGAAACCCACCCTTACCCGGTTTGAAAACTTTACCTTCCCAAGTTTCCTCATGCGGCGGGCAATCTCAAGATCGTCACCGGCATCGACAGTCCGGTACATCCCGGCCAGTATGAAAGCACCCCGGTCAAACGCGGTGTTACAGCCGAGCGTGTAATAAAGGGCACCGGAATAATATCCGATCCTGGCAAACATGTTTGCAAAAAACAAGGACAACCGGTTCTTTATACCCGCCTCAATCGGGTCAACAGGTCCGTAGAGTTGGACAATCGGTTGTTTTGAAAACTCGTCCCTGATATTTTCCAGCCAGTCCACAGGTAGTATACAATCGGCATCGGTTGTAACAATGATCTCGCCCTTTGACCTCATCACCCCGTCATTCCGGGCCCCCCCGACCTTGGCACTTGTCTGGATAAAAACAAGATCTGCATAACGCTCTGCAATATCACGTGTATGGTCTGACGAATTGCCATCGACGACAATTATCTCATACTCCCCCCTTGGAATTGTCTGTTTTTGCAAAGATTCGAGACACCGGGCGATATTTGTCTCCTCGTTATAGGAGGGAATAATAACAGAAATCATGGTTCCACCAACGATTGATAGAGGTCGACATGTTGTTGCGCGACAGTCCTGATGTCGAATACGCGGGTGAAGTCCCTGGCACCAGTCGCAATTCTCTGTAATGCAGGTCTGTCATCGAGCAATGCAAAAGCCTCGTCGTGGTCTGCAAAATACAGGACTTTGTCACTGAAAATATCATGGAATTCCGGAATATCCCTCGCGACGACCGGTAGACCGCAGGCAAGCGCTTCAAGAATTACCAGTCCGAATGTCTCTGCATACGACGGCATGAAAAAGACGTCGGCCCCGTTATATGCATTTACAACGTCCCTGATATGCCGGGTGAGAATGACATTTTTCCCGCAACGCTCACGCATAAACCTGATTTTTCGGTAGTCTTTCGAGAGGAACCCGTACGGAAGCCCGCCAACCCAGACCCATTTCTTCTCAGGGAACTGTTTCGACAAGGCAAAGAAATCATAGAGCCCTTTTCGTGGTGTCTGCTGGGCCACCGTGAGGACGACTTCCGTGTCATCTTCAATCCCGAACTGCTGGCGGAACAATGCCCGTTTCCTGTCATCTTTCCGGAATATATCACGGTTGACACCATTCGGAATATACGTCACCGGCATCTCCGGGACCATGGACTTCACCTCCTCGTGGCATGATTTTGAGATCGTGATGATATGGTCATATTTCCGGTAGACTTTCGGGTACTGCTTGTTGATCACCTTGACAAACGCAATATTTCCCTGGTTAATCCTCGGCGTGGAATGTGCAGTAAGGACTTTCACCCCGGTGCTGATACGTCGGTTAATGGCTGCAATGGGACCGAACGTGTGATAGTGGACCAGGTCTGCGGTCCGGGAATAACTTTTCCATGTCACGTCCATATCAGACATTACCGCAATCTGGCGGTACAGGGACTTTGCCACTGTGGCACTACCGATATACTTAAAAAAAAGCTGGTCTTCCACGTAGAAATTCACCCTCATATCAGCAGCCCCGTACAAAATCCATGGCATTCCTGATACAACCGTCCATGTTCAGGTATTCAAAGCGCGAGAATCGGCCGACAAGGGAAATTCCGATGGAATTACAATATTCTCTGACAATTTCAATATTTTTCAGGTAGTTGAGATCATAAACAACGTAGGCAAACCGGTGGCGGAACAAACCAGTCAAAATAACAGATCCAGGAGAGATAATCCCCATCAGGGTAAGTGATCGGGTAACATGATCGATAACATCCTGATCTCCCATTGTTGAAACAGCATCCCCCTCATTGAACGTGATCTCCGCAAGAACTGAACTGCACCCTTCAGGGACAGTTCCCGGGCTGAAATTCGATGGAAATGAGATGCGGTTCTCCATCCCTGTCTTTTCATCGGGAATGTACATCCATGATACCGGGGGGACCTGCCCCTTAATTCCAATACTCACCGAGATAAGGGAGTTATACTTCAGGTCATCCACCGCTTTCCTGACCGTTTCCGGCACATCGTTCAGCATAGGGATGAGATACTGAAGCGGGATTGTCGAAATACAACGGTCTGCAACAATGTTCCGGGTACCATCACTGATTACCCATTTCCCACCATTTTGTGTCACAGATGTCACCCGGAAACCGGTCGTGACACGGTCAGTTACCGGTTCACTAATCGCGTGGATCAGAGACTCAATCCCGCCTTCTAAAGGATAGGAAAATACGGACTGGTGGGTATATCCCTCAGTCTCGATCCCGATAGCCGACCGGATGACATCCTCAACCGGAGGTCTTGGAACCCTTCCCTCCATCCAGTGGGCAGACATCAGGTCGGTTTTATAATTCCATATTTTCTCATTGTAGGGGACCATGTAACATTCTGCGATCCCTTTGCCAAATGTCTGGTAAATCCATTCCTTAAAGTTAACCGGGGGTTTGAATTCTCCCTTCTCAGACGAAACATGAGCTTTTACAAATTCGTTGATGCAAAAGAACAGGTCTTCTTTTGGAAGGGCAAAAAGACCGTTTTCAAACGGGTATTTGATGAAGAGACCCTTGTAGAATATTTTCGTATTCCTTTGGCATTCATTCCGGTTACAGCCAAGGACTTCGTGCATAAACAAAAGCACTTCCTGGTACCTGGAAAAAATGATGTGGGAGCCTCCGGTATCAAAGGTGAACCCATCCTTCTGAAAAGACTGGCAGAGACCACCTATTCGTTCTCCTGCTTCCAGGACCATGACATCTTCATTCCGTGCAGCAAGGAGCCTTGCAATCGTGAGGCCGGAAAGACCCCCTCCAAGTATCGCGGTTTTCACTTCCTATATGGTACGTGGCCACGATTTATATGGTTGACCATCACGCCCCGGCAAATGGACCTCTTCTGCAACCCCTGGACGTTCACTACATCAAAAACACAAAAGATTCTTCCTGCAACATTTTCATGCAGACGAATCCGGTTACCAGAAAATCTGAAAATGGGGGGAGGTTATTTATTTCCCGCTCTTCACCGTTTTGGAGCCCCTTAACATGCCAATCTTCCCTGTCCTGACGAGTTCTTTTACTCCATACTGGCGGAGCAGTGTTTCAAGGGCATCAATCTTCTTGGTGTTCCCTGCAATCTGGAGCACAAGAGTCTTCGTGCCCATGTCAACGACCTGTGCACGAAATATCTGGGCAATCTGCATGATTTCACTCCTGGAACCACCGGAGTCCGCAGTTACCTTGATCATCGCGAGTTCCCGCTCAACCCGCTCGTTATCTGTGAGGTCTGATACCTTGATGACATCGATAAGTTTGTTGAGCTGTTTCATCACTTGTTCGATCTGGGCATCATCACCAATACAGACAATCGTGATGCGGCTCATCTCCGGTTCCTCACAGGTCCCGACAGCCAGGCTCTCGATATTAAAACCACGCCGGGAGAAAAGCCCGGTTACCCGGGAGAGCACCCCAGCCCTGTTCTCTACGAGAATTGAGAGGGTATGCGGTTTCATGAACTGTTACCCCCAATCATCTCGTTATTTGCAGCACCGGGAGGTACTATCGGGTACACATTCTCTTCCCTTTCAATCCTGAAATCAAGGACAAACGGCCCGGGTGTATTCAATGCAGTCTTCAGTGCAGATGAAACCTGGTCCCGGGACTCGACCTTTATCCCGTCAATTCCATAGGCTCCGGCTATTTTCACAAAATCAACAGGGGGCAGTTCCGTAAATGAGTACCGCCGGTCATAGAACAGTTCCTGCCACTGCCGGACCATGCCGAGGTACTGGTTATTGAGAATCGCCACCTTCACCGGAATCTGATACTGGGCGATAGTCCCGAACTCCTGGATATTCATCTGGATGCTGCCGTCGCCTGCAATATCAAAGACGGGCTGATCTGGTCGCGCATAATGCACCCCCATCGACGCCGGCAACCCGTACCCCATCGTCCCAAGCCCCCCGGAAGTGATCCAGGTCCTGGGTTTCCGGAAACAGAAGTACTGGGCAGTCCACATCTGGTTCTGACCGACTTCGGATACAATGATGCCCTCCCCTTCCAGCAGTGAGGACAACTGCTGAATGATGTACTGGGGCCGGAGTTTCCCATCATCCTTATACCGGAGAGGATGTTTTTTCTTCCAGCCTTTGATCTTCTCAAGCCAGTTCTGGTAATATCCTGTCTTTTGTAATTTATGTAATATCTCTCCGAGAATGTTCTGGACATCCCCAACTATCGGCACATCCACCTGCTTGTTTTTCCCTATCTCTGCCGGGTCGATATCGATATGGATAATCTTCGCATGAGGGGCAAAGGTGTCGAGCTTACCCGTTACCCGGTCATCAAACCGGACCCCTATGGCGATCAGCAGGTCACACTCGGTGACCGCAAAATTGGCATACTCGGTCCCATGCATCCCCAGCATCCCGAGGTTCAACGGGTGGTCACCAGGGAAGGCCCCAAGGCCCATCAGGGTCGTGGTGACCGGGACCACAAGTTGCTCAGCTAGCCGTACCAGCTCACCGGAGGCATTAGAGAGGACTACCCCGCCTCCTGCATAAATCAGGGGCCGTTCTGCAAGCATGATCAGTTCAATGGCCCGGTCGATCTGTCTCTGGTGACCCTTGTAGGTTGGCTGATAACCACGGAGGAGAACCGTTTCCATCCTTGCCGGCTCAATTTCAACGGTCCCGGTACTCACATCCTTTGGGATATCGATCAGTACCGGTCCCGGTCTGCCAGTTCCCGCAATATAAAAAGCTTCCTGGATGATCCTGGGGAGATCAACGGCTTTTTTCACCAGGTAATTGTGTTTTGTCACCGGCATTGTGATGCCGGTAATATCAGATTCCTGGAACGCGTCATTTCCCAGCAGCGAGGTTGGGACCTGCCCGGTAATCGCTACGATGGGAATAGAGTCCATATACGCGGTGGCAATGCCCGTTACGAGGTTACAGGCCCCGGGACCTGACGTGGCAAGGCATACACCAACACGACCGCTTGCCCGTGCATAGCCATCGGCTGCGTGGGCGGCTGCCTGCTCATGCCGTACCAGGATGTGCCGCAATGGTGAATCATAGAGGTCATCATATATTGGCAACACCACACCGCCGGGGTAGCCGAATATCGTCTCCACCCCTTCGCGCTGTAGCCCTTCAATCAGGAGTTTTGCTCCGGTTTTCATTCTCTTCCCTCAATAGCCTGTTCATTCCGGCGATCACCGCTTCAACACTTGCCATAATAATATCGGTGCGGGCGCCTCGTGACGTAATTATCTTTCCGTCTTTACTTAATCTTACCGTTACATCGACAAGCGCGTCTGTTCCACCGCTGATTGCGTCAACATGGTACTCTTCAAGCCGGATATCTGCAACATCAGCCACTGATTTTTTTAGTGCCTCCATCGCCGCGTCAACCGGGCCGGTCCCTGTCGCAGCACTGGTGATTTCCTCATTGTGTACGACAAGGGTGACCGAGGCGGTCGGTATCACGTTACTCCCGGAGACAACCGTGAATTGTTTCATTCTGAGGACCGGCCTGCATTCGATTGCCATCACGGCATCGGCAATGGTCATCAGGTCTGTATCGGTAATCCGCTTACCTTCATCCCCAAGTACCTTGATCCGCTTCACGATCTCTTTCAATTGTTTTTCTTCCGGGCGATAATTCATCTCGGTCAGTGCCGCTTCAACCGATGCGGAACCAGAATGCTTCCCGAGGACGATACGGCGTTTACGGCCGATCTGTTCCGGTCTCACCGATTCATACGTCGAAGGCTCCCGCAGCACACCATGTGCATGAATACCACTTTCATGGGTGAATGCCATCTCCCCGACGATCGCCTTGTTTACTGGTAAGGCCACTCCGGTAAGTTTTGAAACCAGTGTCGAGAGCTGGTAAATTTCGCCGGTTACAACCGAAGTCCGGTAATTATACAGGATTTCAAGGGCCATGACAAGTTCCTCAAACGGCGTATTGCCTGCCCTCTCCCCTAGTCCGTTCACGGTTACATGAGCACAGCTGGCTCCTGCCTTCAGAGCGGCAAGAGTATTCGCGAGTGCCAGACCGAGATCGTTATGGCAATGTATCGATAATGGTGCGATACACAACGGCGGGATTACTTTTGCCGTCTTTTCTGGTGTTAAGAGTCCTACCGTATCACAGAAACAAAGGCGATCGGCACCCCGGTCTACTCCACCCCGGTATACTTCGAGGAGGAAGTCAGGATCCGCACGAGATGCATCTTCACCTGATAATTCAACAATGAGGCCGCGTTCTTTCGCATATTCCACGGCATCATAGGCCATTTTTAGAACATCGGCCCGGGTTTTCCGGAGCTTTTTCTGGATGTGGAGGTCACTAACCGGAATGACCAGGTGCACCGAATCTGCCCCGTAATCAGCGGCAAGGTCGATATCCTCCTTCAGCGCCCTGACGTAGGTGCAGCATTCTGCTCTCAGTCCGGCATCTGATATCAGGCGTATTGCTTCACATTCACCGACTGATGCAGCAACAGACCCGGCTTCAATTACGTTGACACCAATTGAAGAAAGCTTCTCCGCGATCTTTAGTTTTTCATTCGGTTCAAGCGAGACACCGGGCGTTTGTTCCCCGTCCCGTAAGGTCGTATCAAAAAAACGCAAATTTTCAACAAATAAAACAATCTGTCATGGATGTTCCACCACTATTAAATCATGGTAAGCGGATTATTTAAAATGTCGGGTAAAAATGGAGTTTATTTTTCCTTTTTTCCCAGGGGAATCCATGCCAGTTGTTGTTCTCACCGTATATTTTGACGGCGGAAGCAGCAGCCCAATACTGTTTCCATCTCCTGCCGACATCATGATGAATTGATCAGTTCCCCATTTGGAGAAATTATCCGTGTAAAAAAATCTGATCTATGTTCAGAACCGGTCCAATTCATCCACACAATTGTTGAATGGTCACGGGTGAAACAGATAACAATTACGGATCGAACCCCTGTATTCATCCAAAAATAAAAATCCCGCATCCTGCAATATTTATTCCATGAGAGGGCAGAAACCGGATTATTCATTGTTGAAAAAAAGGAATCGATTTTAATTGTTAATGTCTGAAATACCGGATTCCTGTAAATATCATCGCAATATTATGTTGATTTGCGGCATCTATGACCTCGCTATCCCGGATTGATCCTCCGGGCTGCACAAGTGCTGTTGCCCCTGCCTTTACTGCTACTTCAAGCGTGTCAGGGAATGGTAAAAACGCATCAGATGCGACCGCTGAATCCTTCAGTGGATACCTGGCTTTATCGATGGCGATCCTGGCCGCATCGACCCGGCTCATCTGGCCGGCACCGATACCAAGGGTTTTCCCTTCACCGGCAAATATGATCGCATTACTCCTGGTATGCCTGACAACTTTCCACGCAAAATTCAGTGCTGACATCTCATCTGCTGAGGGGTCCCTATCAGATACCGTCCTCCAGTGCTCCTGGTAGGGAGGAGTGCGTTGAACCAGAACACCACCCGCAATTGTCCTGATTTCGTCCTGGACAACTGGTTCAGGCAACGCAATAACCCTCATATTTTCCTTTGTCTTTAACAATTCACGTGCTTCCGGACTAAATTTGGGAGAACACAGGACCTCAACAAACGTCGCACAAAATTCTTTTGCGAGCTGTTCATCTACCGGACGATTCAGTGCGACGACTGAACCATACGCAGACACCGGATCTGTGTCACGTGCATTCTGGTATGCCTCCATTATTGTGCCGGCGACGGCTACACCGCAGGGATTGTTATGCTTCACGATAACGGCGCAGGGTTCTTCAAATTCCGCAAGGAGCCCTGATGCGGCGCTCAGGTCCAGGTAGTTATTGTATGACATCTGTTTTCCCTGCAGCGGTTCCGCGGATGCGATACCTGTAGTCCCATAAATTTCAGCAGTCTGGTGGGGGTTTTCTCCATACCTGAGTGGACGGCCGTTCCGGAACTGGACCGTGTACACTTCAGGGAATTCTTTTCCTTCAGTGTTGAGATAATTACTTATCACGGCGTCATAGGCAGCAGTGCATGAAAAGGCCTTTTTTGCAAGCGTTAAGCGCTCCGCATCAGTGAATGTGCCCGTTCGGATCGCCTGTTCTGCCATCGGGTAATCAGCGGGATCGACAATTACAGCCACATCCCGGTAATTCTTTGCAGCGGCCCTGATCATCGCCGGGCCACCGACATCGATGTATTCGATTAACTGGTCATGTGGCAGATGTTTTCCTGCCATTTCTTCAAATGGATAGAGGTTGACCACGAGGATGTCTATCGGGTGGATCCCGTGGGTCTGCATCACCTGATCGTCGATGTTTCGTCTCCCAAGAAGACCACCATGGACACGCGGGTGCAGCGTTTTAACCCGCCCGTCCATCATCTCGGGATACCCTGTATAACCTGAGATTTCCGTAAATGGGATACCTGCCAGAGAAAGCGCTTTCCCAGTCCCCCCCGAACTCATAATACTGACCGACTGTTCATGGAGTACCGTTGCAAGTTCGATAATCCCACTTTTTTCCCAAACTGATAGCAGTGCCCATTTCATAGAGATGTATAGGCACGTCGTGTATTATGACATTACGGGAGGATAAGCAGCGCCAGGTGGCATGCGTAACGATAGTATCCAGGTGAGCAGAACAAACTAAAATTTTTGAACTGATTTTACAGGCCGTCGCTGCCTTTGAACCTTTACAACACGACACCCTTATGAAAACCCACCCTGCGCGGTAATTTTTTAGAGGTTTCCAGCGGATCGAGAACTAACCGATAAATGCCGCTTATTTTTAAAAACAAGCAGAATTCAAGGTTTGCCAATTGGGTTAAATATATATAGAACTACAATGTTATAGATAATAGACCGTCAAATGGCTAACGTAAATGGTGTAAGAGAAACGGCGCAGAATGAAGGAGAAATAGAAGGTACGGCGCCAGATCCCAGTACCGTTACTTCGGAGCAAGCGTCCGGACAGGACCAGTCAGTTCCGGATAACGGGTCTCTCCAGCTCCAGGAAGAACTAAAGGACCTGAACGAAAAGTATCTCCGACTCGCAGCCGATTTCGACAATTACAGGAAACGGACCGAACGCGACATTGATACACACATCAGGTACGCCATCGAAAAGTTTGCTGTTGAATTGATCGAGGTGATCGACAACTTTGACCGTGCAATTACATCACAAAATTCCGGGGCACGTGAAGGCCTTGAACAGATCAGTAAGTTGTTTCAGACTTTTCTGGAACAACGCGGGATTACCCCGGTAGTATCAGTCGGTGAGAAATTCAACCCGGCCGAACATGAGGCGGTTGTCTGCATTCCATCTGAACAGGAGGAAGGCATGGTAATCGAAGAGTTTTGTAAAGGATACCGGATGCATGACAAAATTGTCAGATGCGCTAAAGTTGCAGTTTCGAAAGGAAAGGAGTGAAAACCTATGGCACATGAGAAAATATTAGGTATTGATCTCGGGACAACGTTTTCCTGTATGGCCATTATGGAGGCCGGAAAACCAGTGGTGATCCCGAACGCAGAAGGAGCGAGGACTACTTCATCAGTTGTTGCATTCACCAAGGACGGTGAACGGATTGTAGGGAGCCTCGCAAAAAGGCAGGCTGTCACAAATCCCCTGCGGACAATCCAGTCAATTAAAAGAAAAATGGGTTCCGGAGAAGGGATCACCATCGACGATAAGTCATATTCACCACAGGAAATTTCTGCGATGATCCTGCAGAAACTCAAAGTCGATGCAGAAGCGTACCTTGGGGAGAAGATTTCAAAAGCGGTCATCACCGTCCCGGCGTACTTTAACGATGCCCAGCGCCAGGCAACAAAAGATGCAGGGAGAATTGCCGGGCTTGAAGTCATGAGGATCATCAATGAGCCGACAGCGAGTGCCCTTGCATACGGGATAGACAAGGAACAGGACACAACAGTCCTGGTGTACGACCTTGGTGGCGGTACATTTGATGTCTCAATCCTGGCCCTCGGCGATGGAGTGTTCGAAGTTAAATCTACGGCAGGTAATAACCACCTTGGAGGAGACGACTTTGATATGAGGATCATGAACTTCCTTGCTGACGAGTTTCGGAAGAAAGAAGGGATCGATCTTCTCAAAGATCCAATCGCGACCCAACGGCTCCGGGATGCGGCGGAAAATGCGAAAATTGAACTTTCGCAGAAACAAAAAACAAATATCAACCTCCCCTACATCACGACCGGTGCAAGCGGCCCTAAGTTCCTTGATATCGATCTGACCCGGGCAAAACTTGAACAACTGATCGGTGACCTGGTGGAATCAACCGTGGGACCAGTGAAGCAGGCACTTTCTGACGCCAATCTTACCCCGGACAAGATCAATCACGTGCTGCTGGTCGGCGGCTCAACGCGTGTACCTCTCGTGGTCGAGACGGTCCGCAAAATCCTCGAGAAAGAGCCGGATAAAGGTATTAACCCGGACGAATGTGTCGCTCTCGGTGCGGCCATTCAGGGGGCCGTACTCACAGGTGAAACGAAGGATATCGTCCTCCTTGATGTTACCCCTCTCACCCTCGGCATTGAGACACTCGGCGGAATCGCAACGAAACTCATCGAGAGGAACACAACAATCCCGACAAGGAAGAGCCAGATCTTTTCAACAGCCGCAGATGGCCAGACAAGTGTCGAGATCCATGTTGTGCAGGGCGAACGGGCTCTTGCCAAAGACAATTTCACCCTCGGACGATTCCAGCTTACCGGTATCCCACCGGCACCGCGCGGTCTTCCCCAGATCGAAGTGACTTTTGATATTGATGCCAACGGCATCATCCACGTGTCCGCAAAAGACCTTGGTACCTCAAACCAGCAGGCAATCACCATCAAGGGTGACAGGAAACTTTCTGAAGACGAGATAAAACGCATGGTCAATGATTCGAAAAAGTTCGAGGACGAGGACAAAAAGAAGAAAGAGGAAATTGAGCTCCGCAACACCGCAGATACGGCAATTTTTACCGCAGAAAAGATGTGCAAAGACAGTGCAGACAAGATTGAACCGGAAGATAAGGTAAAAGTTGAGGAAGGTGTGGCGGCTGTCAGGAAGGCACTCGAGTCTGATTCAACTGATGAACTAAAGACAAAAATGGACGCACTCACCGAAGCTGTATATGCAGTAACTGCAAAGATTTACCAGAAGATCCAGCAGGAACAGCAGGAAAAGTCATCCGCTGCAGGCAACCAGGAAACAGGCAGCGAAGAAAAGAAATCCGATGATAATGTTGTTGATGCTGATTATCAGATGAAAGAAGAGTGAGCGCACATGGGTGCTGGCGACTACTACGAGGTCCTCGGGATACCAAGGACTGCCGATGACAAAGAGATTAAAAAGGCCTATCGCGGCCTTGCCCGGAAATATCATCCCGATGTATGCAAGGATCCCGGCTCAGAAGAGAGGTTCAAAGAGATAAACGAGGCATATAGCGTCCTTTCAGATTCCCAGAAAAAGTCCCAGTACGATAACCTCGGTCACACGAACTTTACCAATGCCTCGAAAGGGCAATATTCCGGGGCAGGAGGACCTTCAGGGGGAGGCGGCTTCTCAGCCGACTTCTCTGGCTTCGGCGATATTTTTGATTTCTTCGGCGGTTCATATGGCAGCTCGAGAGGGCCAAGAGGTCCGCAGTCAGGCAACGATGTCCTGATGCGGATGCAGATCTCCCTCGAGGAGGCAGTTGCCGGAGTCGATAAAGAGATTCAACTCATGCACAACGAGCCCTGCCCGACCTGTAACGGTACTGGCAGCGAGACGAAAAAACTTCATACCTGCAAGAGATGCAACGGATCCGGCCAGTTGCAGCAGATGAGCCAGACCGTGTTCGGCCAGTTTGTCCGTATGACCACCTGTAACGAATGCATGGGTCGCGGGAGAGTCCCCGAAAAAAAATGTCCCGGATGCAAAGGCAGTGGACATACCAGGGCGAACAGGACATTGTCAGTTCATATCCCGGCGGGTATCGACACCGGTATGCGCCTCCGGATGGAAGGATATGGGGAAGCGGGTGATACCGGGGCCCCAAGTGGTGACCTCTTTATTGAAGTGCAGGTCAGGTCACACAGCCGTTTCGTCCGTTCGGGGGATACGCTCGAAACAACCCTGGAGATCAGTCCTGCCCAGGCGGTGCTGGGTTCTTCCGAAACAATCGAGACGATCGATCACAAACATGTCGATCTGACAATCCCGGAAGGAGTGCAGCACCATACCGCCCTGAAAATTCCCGGTGAAGGAGTGAAACGGAGGGGGAAGCCAGGCGATCTCCTGGTCCGCCTTAAAATTGTCATTCCAAAAACTGTCACACCGGAGCAACGTGAATGCTACCAGAAGATCCTCCAGGCCGAAGGAAAACATCCGGGGAATTCGAAAAAAGGAATTTTTTCAGGATTACGGGGTAAGAAATAATATTACCCCGGTTACATTTGGGGATGCTTCTGTGGGTCCTGACGAGGTGGGCCTGCTGCTTTGGGAAACTCTTTTAGGGCGAATGATTTGGAAAGAATCTTACTGAACTCTTTTTTTTTCATGCTCAAATGAAAGGCCTTTCCGGAAATCTGCGGTTGCTGCAGGTGCCTGCATTTTCTGGCCAATTTTATTATGGCAGGTACCAATCTCTTTGCCACCCATACCATGAGGAATAAAGAGGTCAATTACCGCCACATCGACCCTTCAACCTGGTGATAATGCATTGCGATACGGGGCAACCGGCTGTCCCGGGTATACCATCTGATCTACCGGTAATTTCCCACTTCCTGTGAGGTGTGCGGGGATATCCATGGGAGCATGAAAATAATCAGATACAACCATCTGAAACAAATAAGAATAGGTAAAACTATTCCTCGAACCAATAGGTTCATTTAGCATTATTATATAAATTTACCTATGAAGTTGCGTCTGGCTATTGTTTTGGGAGTTATCGCACTTCTACTGGCATGTGGCTGCACGGGTCTGCATGGACCAACAGGCTCGGTATCGATCAGTTCCGTCCCTTCTGGAGCTGATGTATATGTTGATGGGAGCCTGCAGGGCAAAACGCCGCTGGTCCTGGAGAGTATCTCAGCCGGAGTCCACCATATCCTGATACAGGGAGGGGGAAATTCCAGTTACGAGACCGACGTGCCGGTGACGTCCGGGGCGATCGCTTTTGTCAACTGGACCCGGGATGCAGTCCCAGAGACATCAGGAATACCAACTGACCCGGTTTTCTTGCTACAAAACATGAAGGGCTACCGCGGGGGAGGAGATTATATCACCAGTATCAGTTACGACCTCTCTCTTGCACCTGGTGCAAAACGGGTGAATATATCAGATGTGATGATCGGCCTTAAAATCGGAAATACAACGATCAATCCATACTGGGAAATTACCGATAAAAAACAGGCAAATACGAATGACATTCTCGAACCTGATGAAAAATTCCTGGTGACCATGCGAACCCCCAGGCTTGGACCGGAAAATACATTCACATTAACAGTTGCATCCGGAACAGGGCAGGTATTTATAGCCACCCATACATTGCCGAAAAATATCGGACTTGATGTCCAGTTCTGATTGATCGGTTTACCCAACCAATTTCTTTCCTGGGAACAACTACTGGTACCATGAAACTCCTCTTCCTGCTTTCCGGAGAACATCCGACATTGCCTTATTCAGAATTGTCGTGCGTGGGAGAGGTTATCGATTCACGCCCACAAGTTGCCGTTGTTACATGCAATAACGTTACTACCGCTACGAGACTGGCGATGGCTCACTCGGTGATGGAATACCTGGGTGAATGTCCGGCAGATGTCAAATCATTTTTAGAACTCTTAAAGGATCTCTCAATTTCTGCGCGGGGACCATTCGTCGCGAGGGCAAAAAAAATTGAAGGTGCAGAAATGGTAGAGACAACAACATATCTCGAGCGGGCAATGGGTAGCGCAATTTCAGGCACCGTATCCCTGGAAAATCCATCCGATGTCTTTATGGCGGTATGTTCCGGAGACCGCTGTTTTATCGGACATGTACTCCGTTCTATCGACAGGGGTTCATTTGATGCAAGAAATCCAGGGAAACGGGCTTTTTTTCACCCTGGTGTGATGATGCCCCGATTTGCGCGGTCCATTGTAAACATGTCACTAATAACACCGGGTGGACAGTTTCTTGACCCGTTCTGCGGTACAGGCGGAGTTCTTATCGAAGCTGCAATGGTTGGCGCTTTCGCTACGGGGAGCGACATGGATGCTTTTATGATACGGGGTGCCCGCAAAAATATTCCCGGTACAGGGTTATTGCATGCAGATGCAGCCCATCTTCCATTAAAAGATAAGTCAATTGATGCAGTCGCAACCGATCTTCCCTATGGCCAGTCTTCATCAATCATGGCCAAAGGCCTTGAATCACTCTACCTGGAATCCCTCGGTGAGATCCGGAGAGTACTGAAACCAGGGAGAAGAGCGGTCATCGTAACACACAAGGATATCCAGGAGATTGCTTCCCAGATTATGGAGATCTGTGAATTTCATGAACAACGCGTCCATAAGAGTCTCACACGACGCGTGATGGTACTCAGGTCCTGAATAAAAAATAGACCCTGATTTCCCTTGTGATTTTCAATTGTCATAAGATCCGGGTGACACTCCGTTAAGTACCTTCAATAGATACTCTTCGTCGTTCATCACGCGGCGGGCAAGTATTTTTTTCCTTTCCCGGGTGAGTCGTCCCGATGTCTGGTCGGGTTGATGACCATTTCATCCTGGTACACCAGACCGGGATAATACCGATGGCAATATTCGTACCGCGGGGACCAATTGTTACTCTGTTTTGGAAATACACTTCGGGAATAACACTAAATCAAGGACTATGGACATCGTACTTTATCGATGATATACCTCCTATTAAAGTCAATACAAGCGATGATCTGTTTAAAAAGGGCATATCCCCTTTCCACCCGATACCCACCCATAGTCATGAAACAAGCTGCATTTCCCCGAAAGCGGAATAATCACACACCCCTTGATTTCAAATAATATCTCGGGGGACCCCATGGACGTAACTCAAAATCCCGATCACCTTTTATAAGCGTCTTAATTTCCGGTCAACCTTTTCAAAAAAATTCTTCCCGGCATCGACAAACATCGCAGGTTCGTCCGCTTTCCGGACGGTAATTACCCCACCCGTATCGAATTCAAAGGTGTTCTGACCATCTATTACGAGTTTTGCCGGTTTGGCACTCTCAAGACATATCTCAAGCGACCGGGATGAGCTGATAACATGAGGCCGGGAAGAGAGCAGGTAAGGCGCAAGGGGGACCAGAACAACACCTTCGATCCTCGGGTCGACAATCGGGCCCCCTGCACTCATCGCATAGGCTGTCGAACCGGTCGGAGTACTGATAAGGAGCCCGTCTGCACGGAACCTTTCTGCCGGTACACCATCTACCACCACCACAAACCTGAGCATCTTGGCCGGGCGGCTTGTGATAATGAGCGCTTCATTCAGGGCGTTTCCGAGGATCTTTTCATTCATCGTCATGACCAGTCTCATCCTCTGATCAATGGGGAAACCGGGTTCCAGTTCCCGTAAAAATTTTTCAGCTTCATCGGGTTCGATGTCCGCCAGAAAGCCTACCTCACCCCAGTTAATCCCCAGTACTGGTTTCTGGTGCACCATGCGCTGCACGGAATGAAGAATTGTGCCGTCGCCACCGATCACAATGGCAAGAGATGCATCTGATTCCTCTAATAAACAACCATGGACACCGATGGCATCAGCAGTGGTCTGATCAAAACTGGTATCATGGCCCCAGCCCGAAAGAAGACGCCCCATCTGTTCAGCATAAGCGAGTGCATCCCGGTCATCAATCCTGGATATAAGAATGATTTTCAATCCCGTTACCTCAGGTATTCGATCACTTTATCATGCAGGACTGCATTTGTCGCAACCATGCAACGACCAATGGTCACTTCGTCCGGGAAATGTATCGCATTTCCATTCATATCGGATACCTTCCCACCGGCTTCAGTACAGATGAGCATTCCGGCGGCTGCATCGGTCACTCGAAGTGACCCCCGAAGATCGATAAAACCGTCAATGCGCCCAGCACCGATATAACTGAGTTCCAGGGCCGAAGCACCAAGAAGACGCCAGCGCCGGATCTTCTGTCCGAGCTGCATCACGCGTTTTGGGTCAAATTTACGGCCATAAATACTCATTGCCGCCTCATCGAGATTTGCGGTCTCCGAGACCTTCAGGGTTTTCCCCGCCATAAAGGCACCTTTTCCGCGAATGGCACTAAAAGTCTCTCTATTCGCAAGGTCACGCACGTAGGCCTTATTGACGCGGCCCCCTTCTGCATATGCAATTGAAAGTGCATAGAAGGGGATACCATTTACTGCATTATAGGTCCCATCCACCGGATCAAGGAATATCGTGCCGTCTTCGCCACCAAATTCACGTTTTCCAAGCTCCTCACTGATTAAGGTACGGCAGAGCGGATTTTCTGAAAGGAAACTCACTACGCAGTCCTCGGCAACCTGGTCGATCAGCTTTGTGGGTGTCCCGTCCGCACCCATCCTTACCATCCTGTCACCTTCAACAGTACCAACCAGATCATGGATCGCATCCTCCACTGCTCCCGCCATTTGATCACATGATTTGAGGAATTCCATATGAGCACCCTTGTATTCTTACGTTGTATTTATGTAATGTCATAAAGATAAATTACTACTGCGTTTAAAGAGTTGAACTATGAAGGAACAGACCGAAATTGGAAAATTAAAGGAAGGCCGTTACATGGTCATCGAAGATGAACCATGCAGAATCGTTAGTATATCGATATCAAAGCCTGGGAAACACGGGGCCGCAAAATCAAGAATTGACGCCGTTGGAATTTTTGACGGCGTGAAACGTTCCGTTGTACAACCTGTATCAGCCAGGGCTTACGTGCCTGTGGTGGAGCGAAAGAGCGGGCAGGTCATTACTATCACGGGAAATGTGGTCCAGATGATGGATATGAAAGATTTCCAGACGATCGAGATCACGACCGATGCCGATAAACTTGTAGGAGTCGAGGTCGGGAAAGAGATCATGTACATCGAATCCATGGGAAAAAGAAAACTCGATATTGAGTGACCAGGTCACTATTCGGTCTATAACGGCCACAACGTTATTTTTATCAACCGGATACATATCCGGAACAAGGCATTCAGGCCTTGCTCTGTTATTTTATAATAGCCAGGACTGTATGGGTTCGTTTTTCCCTGATCGAATGGGATGAAGATTTTTTTTGAACTGTGAAAATTTTCAAGATTCCGTGTAAAAACCCCAGAATGTTGAATCGATGAATATAGACTGGATTAAAGGCAGGGTATGATAACGGGAACAAAAAGGGACCAGTGGGATATCCCAACATCAGACGCGGGATCCGAACAATCCTAAAAACATGGGTATTCATCGGGTATTGTAAAACCGAAAAATTCCACCGGGGGATTCCACACCTGCAGAGATCACCAGACAATGCAAGGCAATCCCTGGTGAAACGCCGCATGCCATCTTAACAGATTGAAGATAGAAATTGCCGATTGTAAGATTCCGGAAATTCCTAGTACTTCCCGATATATTGTTTCGGTACCATGACATCAACGCGGTATGAATGAATCATGTGAGGGGTGATCACGAAATAATAATTGTGGTTTTCAACCCCCTCATAGAATTTTTCGACCCAGGGGCGTGGGTCATACTCCTTTCCCTTTTTCCAGAGTGCGGCATCCAGTCCTCCAGGTGGTGTAATGGTCCTGACAGTCCTGTTCGGCTGATCGGCATCGATAACATCGATTGAAAAGGAGGGAAATACTTCGGCACCTGACGACGGGGCGACACCTCCCTCCTTATTGCCCGTGGTCCCGACAAATGTCGTCGCATAAGGGTCTACCGTATAACGGAGTTCCCAGTATGGGAATGGCATAGAAATCGGTTCGGTTGATCCCGGATCCTTTCCTTCGATCGTGACATAGGGTACCATCGGGTTTGTTTCAAACTCGCTCGTCTGCAGGGCAACCCCGGTATGGGAGATCGGAGTTGGAACGGGTGTCTGCCCATACTGGGTAGGATTGACAAAACTGAGGTCTTTTGACTGGCCACCCCAGGAGGGGACAGGGGTTGGTATTAACGTAGGTGCCAGGGTAGGGGGGGTCTGATTTAGTGATGCCTTATATTTTGCATACATCTCATCAGAGCTACTTGGGACTGATCCCGAAGTCACATTGGCCGTTGGGGTTGGCGTGGTTATGCCGGGAATCTTCGTCGGTATACTCATATCCACCGGTTTTCCGGTGATCATCGGTTTTACAACGAACGCTACGACCAGCACGATGGCGAGACCTATGACCACCATAATTACGTCCCGTTTCTCCATACGATAATTTTAGTGGCTATTCCTATAAGATGATGCATACTGCCATGATGAATTACGAGTCAAACGATGATGATTCCCAGGATCTTATCGAATATCCGAGGAGCGGACTGATGGCAATGATCATGGTTAAGATAGCCAGGTAGCTGCATTCCGGGATCACTCAAGACTGATTCAGAACTGATCCCTCATCTTTTTACTCATACTTTTAGGTTGAATTCTGGTCAACAACCTTGTCCCTGATGCCGTTTAAAGGGTTGATACGTATTTATTTATGGGCTTAGGTCCTTATAGAAAGAGACAAAATCTACAATCAGTGAGGACGATTAATGCCAAAACAAGAGAATATACCGGCACCCGAGACCGGGGGTACACCCTGTACAAAAGATTGTAAGACCTGTGGCACTGCAGAAAAAGGACAACGACCGGAATGCCACCCGAAAGCAAATATCGACGTGAAACATGTGATACTGGTCCTTTCAGGTAAAGGAGGAGTCGGAAAGTCAACGGTTTCTGTTAACCTGGCATTTGCTCTTTCGAGCCATGGTTATAAAGTCGGGCTGCTTGACCTTGATATCCACGGACCTAATATCCCAAAAATGCTGGGACTTGAAAAACATCAGCTCTCATCATTTGGTCAGCTGATCGAACCTGTCCGTGTCACAGGAAACCTTGCGGTTATTTCAATGGCATTTCTTCTCCCTGATGTCAGCACACCCATCATCTGGCGCGGTCCGATGAAAATGAGTGTAATCCACCAGTTCCTGGAAGAAGTCAACTGGGGCCCTCTTGATTTCCTCGTTGTAGATCTTCCGCCAGGAACCGGTGACGAAGCTCTTACCATCTCTCAGCTCGCTCCAAACGTTCGTGGTGCCGTGATTGTCACCACGCCCCAGGACGTTGCTACACTTGATTCGAAAAAGGCAATTACATTTGTCCAGAAACTGGGTCTGCGGGTGATTGGGGTCGTAGAGAATATGAGCGGAATGGTATGCCCACATTGCCATGAAGAGATTGATCTCTTTGGGAAGGGAGGCGGGAAGAAGATTGCTGATGAATTTGGCGTCCCATTTTTAGGGAGTATCCCGATCGATCCTGAAATGAGAAAAGCAGGGGACGAAGGTCGCCCCTACCTTATCAGCCATGACAAGAATGCCACCTGGAAGAGTGTTGACACGCTTATGGAAGCATTAGTGAAGGTGGTTGAGCAATAAATGGACTACATGAGTGTTCTTTGTGGCAGGGAACAACCGATTGAGATCTACGGGGATGTGATCACCTGCCTTAACGACATCAGGATGATCCCTGATATGATCGAACCGATCTACAGGACCGCCATGACATTTGATGAAGAGACGCTCGACCGGTTCCGGTTCGCACTGATCAGGCTCCAGATTTATTCTGATATTCACCGGTATGAAGACCTGGAACGTTCACAACATATCAAATATGTCGCACAGGTACTTGAAAAGATAATTTTTGGATCGCTCCTGATGGAGCATGAGGAACTCGCAAACGACGCGTAAAAGTCATTTGAGGCTTGGATTTTAATCTCCCCATTTTTTTTGCCTGGCATGTACGAGGTCATAGGAAAGTACTGCATCATCTTTTCACGATTACAATTTTTCAGGTGGTTCACCCCTGTCATCCTTCTCCCGGAGTCTGGTTTATCTGGTGAGTAGTATTGTCCCTCATTCGTAACGATGAGAATAACATTTTTTACTCTTTTGCCAAACCGGAGAATTGGCCCTCATACAAAAAAGACCTGGGTCTTCCCGAACAGCACCAGAATGTATATCGAAATGAGGGAACACAATAGTATTCGGATGTCAGATAACAATTCCCATGTCCATTATTCTTTCATTGCACGAGTACCGGATAAACCTGGTTCACTTCACAAGGCAGCTGAAATTGTAAAACGATATAATGGCAATATCAACCGGATTCAGTTTGATCGCAGAATTGACCCGTTTATCGTATTTTTTGAACTGACCGCGTGTGAGGAGGACTACCATTTCATCATCCAGGCACTTGATGAACTTGGTTACCTGCAGACATCCTTAAAACCGTTGAGTTTTTTAAAGATGTTTGTTTACCTCCCCCATTGCCCGGGAGCCTTGTTCGAATTTCTGAATTATACCACGTCGTGCCGCGCAAATATTGCCTATATCGATTTTGACGATAAGGGGAGACACCCGGACAGGTTAACTATCAGCCTGAACCTTGAAGAGAACGAGGCGGCGGACAGGCTCCTTGATGCGCTCCGGTCGAAATACCGGATCGAAGTGATCGAGTATGACAATTCAGGTGCCCACCTTGATGACACGGTTTTTTACCTCCGTTTTGCCCAGTCCATCCGGGAACTTATCGGGGATTCTCCGGACGATTTCCTTCTCCCCCTTCTTGGTGATATCAATCATATCGTCCAGGAACTGATGAGTCTCGGGGAGTCACCAAAAGCAGTATTCGAGAGCATACTCTGCACGGGAAAAAGTTTAAACGGAACATCGGGGGACCGTTTTTACGCGGATGTCCAGCACATGATCCTTAACAGAGACGTTGAACTTTATTGTTTTCAACCACCCTGTGGGGGGAGTGTCTACCTCTTTTCATCACCTGATGAACAGGTGATCATCGATACCGGTTATGGCATCTATTATAACGATATTCAGGAAATGCTCCGGGCATACCATCTCACTTCTCAGGGAAAACTCTCGCGCATCATTGTTACACATGCCGATGCGGACCATTGCGGTGCAACGGGTTGTTACCAGGTCCCGGCCCTGATGCACCCGGGTACACAAAAAATAATAAAAGAAGCGAACAGGGCATATGGGTCAAGGAGCGAGGGTTCGATCCTCGAGGAAGTGTATACAACGCTGATAGGACTATTTTCCAGGTTTTGTCCTCCGGAAAAGATTGTCCTCTTTGGGGAAGGAGATGGAGAGAAAATCGGTATATTTCCTGTAATTGATCAGATCACCATCGGAGGCCTTGAGTTTAAGGTACTGGGGGGACTTGGAGGCCACCAGTATGGACAAATCTACCTGTTCAATGAAGGAGAAGGTCTGATTTTTACTGCAGACACCGTGATCAATTTTGAGCACCTCACAAGTGACCGGGCGGCATACAGCTCACTAGCGGCGTTTCTGGTTACATCAGTCAATGTTGATAGTGATATAGCGAAACGGGAAAGAAAGTCACTCTTTGAAATTATCAGCAAGACCGATCAGCAGCTCGAAAAAAAAGGGAAACATTGCCTGGTCTGTGGGGGCCATGGTCCCGTGTCAGTCCTTTCCGGGGGAAAACTTGTTCCATACGGCACAATTGAAACATACCACCCAACCTGTGAATCTGATTGTAACTGACAGGTCGATAACACAGTGGATCGGCAGCGGGGGAATATTCTGCCCCACAATTCTTCACGTTACTGATCCTGATTTGCTGATACCGGACTCTCATCGCCATCATTCACCAGTTAGAATCAGGTTTTTTGGATATTATGTGCAAATTTTCCCATTCAATATTCCGTCGGTGCACCACTCTGCTGGTAACAGGGCAGGATTCGCTCATCCACCTTTTGTTCTGTTGCCTGTGTAGTTCATGGATTGGCACAATACCAGATCGCCTTCCATAATCACGCATCAAGTTACACGGGGTATCCGGATAAAACACAAACCTTTTTAAAATACAAAATTACTGCACCTCAATGGTTGATCCTGCCCGGCAGGAGAAATGGGTGATCATGACCAGGTCCCGTCAGTGATGATAGGGTAGTTACGAAATGCTCATCTGTTTTGATGTGGGATACATTGATGAGTCTTCATATGCCTGATCATCGTGTACAGGAAATGATGTACCTGATGGTGGAACGGATCAGGTCTGTCACTAATTCGCTCTCGGAAGAGGAAGTTGAGAATTTTTTAAAGGAGATCCTTTCCGCAGACAGGGTTTTTATCATGGGTGCGGGAAGGAGCGGCTTGGTTGCTAAAGCCTTTGCAATGAGACTGATGCACCTTGGCCTCCACTCATACGTGGTCGGTGAGACCATTACTCCTGCGCTGAAGCGAGGGGACCTTCTCGTCGTCTTCTCAGGTTCGGGAAAAACAAAGACCATTGCAGATATAGCAGAAACTGCAAAGGAAATCGGGGGGAAAATTTCACTTATCACCTCTAACCCGGACTCAAAAATCGGAAGGATCTCAGATTGCAAGGTGATCATCGAACAACAGCGTGACCCGGTGAAGGATGACTCGGAGGAGTTTGAGATCAGGCAGATGATTGGCGACCATAAATCTTTCGCACCACTGGGCACCCTTTTTGAGACCGCATCGATGATATTTGCCGACGCCGTCATCTCCCGCCTGATGGAGATCACAAAAACTGATGAAACAGAACTTAAAAATCGCCATACAAATATCGAATAGAATAAGACAATGCTGGAGGCACATTATGAAAATTGCAGGACGATTAAAAGATATTGAGGTCTCGGGTATCAGAAGGTTATTTGAATCCGCGGGTCCGGCTTCGATCAACCTGGGGCTGGGTCAACCAGATTTTGATACACCGGTCCATATCAAAGATGCGGCGATCCAGGCGATCCGCGATGGTAAAACCG
Source organism: uncultured Methanomicrobiales archaeon (assembly GCA_903819595.1). Taxonomy (GTDB): domain Archaea; phylum Halobacteriota; class Methanomicrobia; order Methanomicrobiales; family Methanospirillaceae; genus CAIKOD01. The sequence goes on from CAIJED010000047.1 coordinate 30,699, forward strand.
GTTATACCAACAATTCCGGTATCCCTGAATTAAGGGAGGTGATCTGTGAAAAATTTAAACGAGAGAACAACCTGGCCTATTCCCCTGATCAGGTCATTGTCACTGCCGGTGCAAGCGAGGCACTGCACCTGGTGATGCAGGCCCTCGTCGATACAGGCGATCGGGTTCTTTTTGCCGACCCGGGATTCGTCTCATATGCAGCACTTGCTTCAATCGCCGGTGGATTGCCGGAAGGTGTGCCTCTTGACGGCACATTTCATATCGATGTGGAGAAAGCAAAAGAAGCAATGGATGGGGCCCGCATATTCGTACTGAATTCTCCTTCAAACCCGACCGGTGCTGTTGAAAATGAGGAATCCATCAGGGACATTGTTGAATATGCCATGGACGCCGGTGTAACAATTGTGTCTGACGAGGTCTACGAACATTTTATTTATGAACGGAAACACGTCAGCGCAGCGGCATTCGGCGAGGATGTTATCACCATCAATGCAGTCAGCAAGACCTATGCGATGACCGGGTGGCGTCTCGGCTATCTTGCAGCGCCTGAAGAATACATTACGCCCTGCATAAAAGTCCACCAGTACTGCCAGGCGTGCGCAACATCGATTTCACAGTATGCATCGCTTGCTGCCTACACGGGTGACCAGTCACTAGTTGCCGCTATGCACCAGGAGTATGAGGCCAGGCGTGACCTCATATACCATGGGTTTCAGTCAATGGGTATTGATTTTCCCATCCCGGAAGGGGCTTTTTATGCCTTTGTCCCCATGGATCAGGCCCTGATCGCCCGGATCCTTTCAAAAGGAGTGGTCATCGTACCAGGAAGTGCATTCGGAAAGAATGCACCTGATTATGCCCGTCTGAGTTACGCATCACCACGTAATATCCTCACAGAGGCCCTGGACCGGATACAGTCGGCTCTATGACTTCAATACGATAACAGAAACGTCGATTGATATAGAATTTTTACCTGTCCCGGGCCTTCCCGACCCTTCTTTTTATCATCATGGGTGAAAATTACAAGGGAGCCCAAAAACTTTGAACTCAACGCCCTTCTCATCAGTTACATCGAACTTTTGAATAGTCGCAAGGGACAAATAGATCAGGTACCATGGTAAAAGAACTTCTGAAGAAATTATCCAATGCACACGGTGTATCGGGTAGCGAGGGGAGTGTATATGATATCATTAAACGCGAACTGAAAGGTTCTGTGGATGAGATTAGGGAAGACACCATGGGCAACCTGGTCGCCATAAAAAAAGGTGATAAATTCTCGGTGATGCTTGCGGCCCACATGGATGAGATAGGCCTGATGGTAAAATACATCGACGATAAGGGTTTTATCAGGTTTATCACACTCGGAGGATGGTACGCGCCAACGCTCTACAACCAGCGGGTCATATTCCATGGGTTAAAGGGGCAGGTCTTTGGTGTAATCGGCGGAAAACCACCACATATGATGGACGAGGAAGAGAGGAAAAAGGGGGTCAAGGCCGATGACATGTTTGTGGATGTCGGCGCAAAGAATGCCGATGAGGTTTCAGAACTCGGTATCGAAGTTGGTACACCGGTGACCATCGACCGGGAGTTTACTGAACTTGCCAACGGCCGCGTGACGGGAAAAGCATTCGACAACCGGGCAGGAGTGGCGATGCTGATCAAGGCAATGAAAATGATGAAATCCCCCCATACAGTCTATGCCGTATTCACTGTTCAGGAAGAAGTTGGTCTGAAAGGTGCACGGACAAGCTCGTTTACACTCGACCCCGATTGTGCCATTGCAACCGATGTCACAATCCCCGGGGACCATCCCGGCATCGACAAGAAGGACGCAAATATCGAGATGGGGAAAGGTCCCGTGATTACTATTGTAGATGCAGGGGGACGCGGACTGATTGCAAGCCGACCCCTTATTGCGTGGTTATCAGGGACTGCAAAGAAAAACGAAATCCCTGTCCAGCTGGAAGTGGGAAGCGGGGGGACAACGGATGCAACGGCAATACACTTAACAAAAGGAGGTATCCCGAGCACGACGATCTCCATTGCAACCCGGTATATTCATTCACCAGTTGAAGTCCTTGACCTCGAGGACGTTGAAAATGGTGTCCGGCTGATTGTCGAGTCGTTAAAAAGCAGGCCTAAGTTATAATTTTTTTCCTTTTTTTTTAAATAAAAAAACATTTCCAATGGTCACTCGATTGAGGTGAGAATAAAATCGATTGAATTCATTTCTTCTTACGAAGAAGATTTCCCAAAAAAAATATTTCTTTTTTACAAATTTTTATTTTCAAAAAAAAATTATGGGAACTCATTCACACTGATCCAGTTCGGGTAGGTCGCACTATCACTACCATACTGGTTGCTGGCATCCAGTTTCACCGTGAATGTGCCATGAGAGTTATACGTGTGGATTGGGTTTCTCACGTTTCCATACTGGCCATCCCCATATGACCAGAACCATGTCGTGGGGTTATTTGAAGATGTATCAGTGAACTGAACAGTTAATGGGTTGGATCCAGATGTCGGATTTGCTTTGAAAGAAGCAACCGGTGTACCAGTGAGGATGACCTGCTTTGACACCGTCGATGATACTCCCGGGGTAGTGGTAATGGTCAGGGTAACCGTATAATTCCCGGGTTTCGTGTATGTATGGACAGGGTTCTGCTCGGTCGACACAATATAGCCATCACCAAACTGCCACCTGAAGCCGGTGGGGTTACCCTCGGAATTGTCAGTAAACTGTATCATCAATGGTACGTCCCCCTTTGCCGGCATGAATGTGAAGTCGGCATTGATCGGCGTTCCGATGGTAATCAGTGAGGGTTTTACCAGATTAGATGACCCGGCTCCATTGGACACCGTCAACTTGACACTGTAGGTACCATAGGAGAGGTAGGTGTGGACCGGGCTCTTTTCAGTTGAGTGTGACCCGTCACCAAAGTCCCAGCTCCATGTATCCGGAACCCCGGTTGAGGTGTCAGTAAACCTGACGGCCTTCGGTGCTATTCCGGATGTTGCATTGACCATGAAATTCGCCTGTGGTAATTCAGTGACGGTAATAAGGTCCTTTTTAACGGTTGTGTTGAATCCCGCCATGTTCTGGACGGTTTCAGTCACCGTGTATACACCGGGTCTCTGGTAGATATGTGTCGGGTTCTTCGCACTCGCTACAGCCCCATCTCCAAACTTCCAGGAGAATCTCCACGGGTTGCCCTGGGACTGATCAGTGAACCTGACGGCAAGTGGAGTGTTCCCACTTGTCGGGCTCGCTGTAAATTCAGCAAAGGGTGTTTTTGTCACCGTTATATATGCGGTTCTCCTGATGTCGGAGTAGGGCTTGTCAGACGTGGTATCGTTAACCCGGAGGTACACCGTATAGCTTCCAGCCGTGTTGTAGGTATGAACAGGGTTCTGGATATCAGCAAATGTGCCGTCTCCAAACTCCCATGCCCACCTGTTCGGGAAATTGGATGAGGTGTCAGTAAACTGGACGGCCAGGGGAAGAGTCCCTATTGTCGGTGTTCCGGTGAAATTTGCAATAGCACGCGGATTCCTTACAACAACCGGCCCCCTTCTGAGGGGTGCACTTGTACCGCCCTCATTCGACGCAGTCAAGGTGATATAGTAATTTCCACTTGCGTTGTAGATATGGGTTGGATTCTGGAGGTCAGAGGTCGTCCCATCACCGAAATCCCAATGCCACGAGGTCGGATTATTTCTTGACTGGTCAATCGCGTAGAAAACGGTCTCCTTTGCCGTTCCATTTGCCGGGTGACCGGTGAAATCGGCGATGGGTTTTGGCTGGGTCGCGTTGATCAGGTCGGGTTTGGTGATAATATTATTGCAATCCGAATTCAGGACCTCAAGACTTACCGTATACAAATGAACGGCTGTATAGTTATGAACAGGGTTCGTGTCATGTGATACCGGAGTCCCATCCCCAAAGTTCCAGTTCCGGTGCGTGATTGTACCGGTCGAGTTATCCGTAAACTGCACGGTCAGGTTGATGTCACCCTTCGTGGGGGTTGCGGTGAAGTTTGCCACCGGGCATGGATTCTTCACGGTAATAAATCCGGTTTTTGTCAGGGGGGTACCTTCTCCACCAGTATTGAACACCCTCAAGGTGACGTCATACACACCGACTGCGGTATAATTATGACTTGGGTTTTGCTGAGTTGAATTTCCTCCATCACCAAAAGTCCAGAGCCATCCGTTTGCATACTGGGAGAGGTCCATGAACGTGACATTCATTGGGGCTGGCCCATTGGTCGGTGTCGCATTGAAATCAGCCACGGGCCTGTTGGTGACAGTAATATTCTTCGATGCAGAATTTGTGCCTGTTGCATTCGTAACGGTGAGATTTACCGTGTAATTCTGGACACCGAAGTAGGTATGTGGGGGCGGATTGACTAACTGGCTTGAGGTACCATCCCCAAAGTCCCAGTTCCGGGTCAGGATATTTGCCACTGATGTATCTGTGAAGTTAACGTTTATCGTGGAGACAAAGCCATGATCGGGAACCGCTGTAAAGTTGGCGACAGGTGGAACAGGAACATTCGCCGTGATTGCCGGGGCTGATATCGGACCACTACTACCCGCAATATTGGTAATATTCACCGTTGGATGGTAAGTTCCTGCAACCGTGTAATTGTGCAACGGGTTCTTTGTGAGGTCACTGGCCCCATCGCCAAACGTCCAGTAATATGTGAATGGAGCGGTACCTGACGGAGTTACATTAAACTGGACCGACAGCGGGGTAACCCCGGAGAGAGGTGCAGCAGTGACATTTCCACTGGGAGGAACCGGTGCGGTGATCGTAAATGCACTGGGGAGAGTGCCTTCCTGGGTATCATTATTCCTGACCGTGACATTGTATACCCCGGTCGGTTTTCCGGTAATGTCAAACGTACAGGTGATTCCACTTCCATTGCCTCCCAAAATATTTGTTGCCGGAATTGTATTGGATGCCTGGGTAAGCTTTGCTGTCAGACCACTCCTAAACCCGGACCCGTTTATTGAGACATTTATTGGTGCGTTATTCAGTCCGGTATTAGGCTGCATATCAGTTATTTGTGGAGCCTGAGGATAGAAGACCTGGAATGCATTCAAGGCGGTTGTATTGTTATTCAATCCCCCGGGGTTGGTGACGGTAACGTTATAGAACCCTACAGGGATGTTTACAAGATATAACCCCAGATCAATCTCCCCCTGGCCATGCAAGGTTGGGCCAGTGCTAATCGGAACGGACTGAACGCCATCTTTCCAGAATAATACCGTCGGGGTTGACTTGAACAGAGATCCAAAGATGATTATTCCCTTATTCGCGTTATCATTGGTACTATTCAATGGTGATACACTGGAAATTGAAGGAGCCACATTGTATAACGTAAATAAACGGACATTACTTAGGTTTCCATCCGTATTCTTTACATATGTATACCAGTTCCCTGCCGCAAGTCCTGCAAAATTGAACGAATACGTTGTTGTAGATCCCAGTTGCACCCCGGTAACAATGTAACTCCCATTCGTCATATTGGCTGTTGCACCTGCCAGAATCCCGGTTCCAACAAATGATACATTTGTGATCCCATTATTCAGGCCATTATCCGGTAAAATACTCGTAAGGACTGGCGGTGGATTATTGACGTAGAACCCATTCACCAATGTTCCATTGTTTAATGGATTATCCTTATCAAAGACTGTTACATTTGCAGGACCTTTTGCCAGACCGGTCAGATCAAACGAACATGCTAGTTGACCTGACGAAATTAGATAGATAGGACCTACCCGGGGTCCCTGAACGTTCCCTTGTTGAAGATAGGTATCGGATTTATCACTAAAATTGCTACCAGACAGATTAGTGATTGGAATAGTGCCGTTGTTAAACCCACTACTGGGGTCTATTCCTGTCACATATATTTGTCCAGCACACACTGGCAGTACCAGTAGCATCAGTGCTCCAATTATAATAGCCGTTTTAATAAACTTCGTTGTTGTCACCTTGATCACCTGAGCTCAGTTTTTTTAGCATCCGACGGTCGGAAATCTGCGATGCTTCGCACCTCAAAACCCGATATAAATCTATTCAACATATCCTCTCCTGTAACATATTTAAACTTTTCGTGAATTTAGGCCTCATATTCACGCGTTTTTCCCGATATCCCTTCACAGGTGCGCGTTAAATGTGATATCTGGTAACCAAAAGGGTCATATTGACATCAA
>CAIJED010000048.1 GCA_903819595.1 uncultured Methanomicrobiales archaeon
ATATATACCTTGCCAATACATAGTATATGGTAATGGTTAAAATAAAAATTGAGACAGAAGGGTATGCCACAATAGAGAAAAAGGCAATGGCAAGTGGGAATAGTACGAGTATCTACCTACCAAATACCTGGAAGGGTAAGAAAGTCCTGGCGATCCTTCTTGAACCCAATGAGGATGAATAATATCCGACAATTGTCGGTTCTATTCTAACCATTTTTATTCAGATGGTTTGTTGTTCTTTTTATCATCTCGTGTGGGTCCCGCAATCACGAAGAATAGGATCGCAAAGGCCCAGAAAGCGAATGCCTGTAAATACCAAAGTTCTCCCATTGTCTGTTGTGTAATATATTGAGCTCGTAAGTTGCTCCAATTCATGAATGATATAAGGCCTAGAATTGTGAATACAACCGCCGCGAGATAGCATAGATATGTCTTGTAAAGTTCCATGGTGAATGGTTACAGTTCGAAGATTTAAAACAGACCTCGGCCGGCGTGATCTACGTCCCGAAAACGTGGATTGGGAAACGGGGGAGGGTATTACTCCTGGAGCCGCCAGCCGACGAATAACAAGAATTGCAAATTGCAGATAACCATTTATAGGAAGGAATATTACTTCCATCTCAGAGAGGGAGCAATCGCACGATCCTCATCCCCCATCCATGGGACAATATGCCCCCTCTTTCTTACTTCTGTAAATGTTGCCGTGGTAACAGATTCTATTCCTTTGTCCTTTTGTTCAATAGCGACAAAACATGTAGCAACCGGACAACCAGGTTGAAAACTATTGTCTCATTCACAATGTTGATTGCCCCAGAAACAATTCCTATGTATGTCATCATCATCAGTAATCTGCCCTTTGAGATTTGCGAGTGAAGTTGACTTCCAAGGGATAAAAACAAAAACTCACTGCATCGGAGAGGAATGTGCATGGTATCTTGAAGGAAATTGCTGTATACGGGTTATAGCAGTAGAATTTATTTCAAAACTTAAACATCATCATCACGGGCCTGCTGCAGATTAATTTCAGGGTATTGAATTGAAATCAACCTGTAAACATGACACATACTTGGGACAGAATAGGCCCGGAATACCTGCTAGGGCCTTATGACCGACCAGGTCCCAGTGTAACACTCGATCAGGTGCGGACGTTACACACTCAACTGAAAATACCTGTACCGTCGTTATGACGGTTCAGGTGCCATCAGAATGGCGTTAACCATATACATTGAACAGGGATTCAGTCAATGCCATGATAGTACCTTTTGGTTTGACACCTAATAGGAATCCTTTTCGTTTGGCACGTATATCATCAGCCTATGTCGAAATATCCTAAATATTTGATAATCCTAATCGCTGTTGCCCTGATCGCGGTAGGGTTTGCCGGATGCACCAGCTCAGTGCCCGCCACTGTTACCCCTACCCCTACTCCATCCACGAATAAATATTATGTTGGTGAAGTCATTGGAGATGGGACCATGCCGGGGTCATCCACCCCATTAACACCCGGAATGGGATTAATTATTGAAAAATATGACCCTGTTGGAGATGTATATATCGTCGATGGCGTTTTCAAAGATGCTCTTTCAGGACAACCTTGGACAGGGAAATGGTTTAGAATTGACAAACCTATGCAAGTTTCCAGAAATATTTTGGAACAATCTGATCTAAAATATATTGGATATATCTCTGATATTTCGCTAACAATGAGGGCTTAATATCTAAAACACTCGCCCTTCTATTTTTGATTGCGTTCATCTCGGTGGGTTTTGCAGGGTGCACCAACACGACAGCACCCACCACGGTCGCACCGACACCGATCATTACTCCTGAATTAAATCAACATAATGTAGGGGATATAATTTCAAATAAGTCAGCAAGTAATTGGGGATGGTTAATTTTGAAATATGACCCCGTTGGGGATGTCTATGTCATGAGAGGGGTGATCTCTCCGACAAATACCAAGGATGAAAAATTACCGTGGGGATGGTTGGATAAACAACCTAGACAGAATGATAGGCGTTCTGTTGATACTGTTACACCATATAAAATTGGGTATATATC
>CAIJED010000049.1 GCA_903819595.1 uncultured Methanomicrobiales archaeon
ACCTGGCTGGAGGTTGAAAATTACTATTGACTCCAGGTTGACCGATTAACAATGTACGCGGAAGTTACACGGTTGGCAGGTAAATCCCGTGGCAGGTGAAGCAAGATGAAATTGTTCCGGGGTCCGGTTTTATTCGCCTCGTCTATTCCGTTTCATGATATCCCCGATTCATGATTGAACTGTCCTTTCGGCAGTCAGGATTATCTGTTTTTGATCCATGGATTTATTATCTCATACTTTAAATTAGCGAAATATAACGGGTGGAGGTGTCTGTTATCGTAAACCTGACACGACCCGGGAGGGGTTATGATGCTGGAACGATGTGATCTGACAGAAACCCGTGATACGAAAACAATTGAAAAGGAGCTTGTGTCTCTCGTCGAGAAACTGGGTGTCCTGCAGCGTGCAATCTCCAGCAGGAAAATTCCAGTCATGATTGTGTTCGACGGTTGGAATGAATCAGGAATCACCGAAATCACAAGAGAGATCATCAGGTCTCTTGACCCAAGGGGATATGATCTCTACGCCATCAAATCACCGACACCCGAAGACGCCGGCCATCCGTTTATGTGGAGGTTCTGGTCTAAAACTCCCGAAAACGGACGTATTGCAATTTTTGTCCGTAGCTGGTTCAGCAGGGCAATTACAGAGGAGATGACACGGGCTGCGTGGATAAAATCGTTCAAGGATAAGCGGAAAGCGATCAATAATTTTGAACAGCAACTGACCGATAGTGGCGTTGTCATTGTAAAATTTTTCCTGCACATCAGCAAGGATGAACAAAAAAGACGTCTTGAACACCAGGAAAGAAATCCTTTAAACGCATGGCGTGTCACCCCCAGGGTATGGAGTATCCATCGCCAGTACGACGATAATTTACCGTTAATCGATGACCTGATCTCAAAGACCCATACCGAATCCGCTCCCTGGTATATCATCCCTGCAACAGACCTCGGGTTCGCCCTGTTAAAAGTTAATCAGGCCCTTGTAAAGGTCATTGAAGACAGGATTGATAAGAACGATGCAGCGCTTAAAACCGCGGGCAAAAAAGAGAAAGGAAGTATAAAAGAAGTTCACCTGCCGAAGAAGAGGGAGGTCCGGCTGGAGTCATCACCACCTACCACCTGTAGCAGGGAGGAGTGTCTGGAGACGCTTGAAAACCTCCAGATCGAGATGATTGAGTTCCATTCTATTCTGCATAAACGGAAGATCCCGCTGATTATTGTGTATGAGGGGCGTGATGCCGCTGGAAAGGGTGGAAGTATCATGCGGATTACGCGCTTTATGCATCCTCTCGGGTTCAACGTTGCTCCGGTGGCTGCACCGACTGATGCCGAGAAAAAGCACCATTATCTCTGGAGATTTTACTCAAAGTATCCAAAGGCAGGGCACATTGCCATCTTTGACCGGAGCTGGTACGGTCGCGTCCTTGTTGAACGGGTGGAAGGGTTCTGTTCAGAGACTGAGTGGAAACGTGCATATACGGAGATCAATGATATGGAAGCAGAATTTTGTGAAAATGGTGGCGGTATCATAAAGTTCTGGCTTGAGATCAGTAAAGAAGAGCAACTGAAAAGGTTTCAGCAGCGGGTCGCAGACCAGTTAAAAATATGGAAAATTACCGAAGAAGACTGGCGGAACCGTGAGAAATGGGACCTTTACACGCAGGCAATCGATGATATGATCTCTTATACCAACACCGGATATGCCCCATGGACAATTATTCCTTCTGATGAAAAATGGTATGCCCGGGTCAGGACGATGACAACTCTCGTGGACTTTTGCCAGTCATTATTTTAGAATTTTTTTGGAATTTGAAAGAACACTTCATTATTGTTCGGATCAATCCTCCTTCACCCTCCAGGAAACGAAAGTGGAAGATAAATCCCGGCCCTGCGCCAAGGGGAACTTCCGTAAATTTAAGAACAATCATTACGATAGTTTAATTGATCTTAACAGACCAGGATTCCCTCTTGCGCCAGAAAAGGAATGCATCTTCCGGTAGATGGCTCAGCATGGCCATTGTCTGCTTTGTTATTCTCCTACTGCCGGGTGTAGTCTTTGCGGGTTCTACTATCAATTCAACTACCAATAATAGTTCAGGCGGACAGGGGACGACCAGCTTCTTGCAGGGGAATACCAGTCAGGTAGTCAAAACAGACCTCATCACCCGCACGGTTCAAAATAACCAGACCTTCACCGTTAACCCTCCGCCTCTTCTCATCCTCGGCACACCCCGGATTGAAAATCTCACTTGCACAATGTATGGCACTGTCACGCCCGGTTCGTTGAATGTAACCCTTATGAGCACCCGATGGGACTGGGGGGATAGCCGCACGCCGGAATACCATGGTTTCCCATACTCGCATGTTTACAACCGTCCTGGGAACTATACCCTCACGATCACAGCATTGCAGTCCGACGGTAAAAACACGACCCGATCCTCGAATATTTCAGTCGAAAAGCCCGATATTCCAATTACGCCATCCGTACTAATGAACAACTCAGACCAGGGGATCCCCGGTGGGGCGGGCATGAGGATGCTTCCACCAGTCCTCACTCTTCTTGAACCGGTGATCGATGGGATGAATGTTACCCTGAATGGGAATCTCAACGCCGGTTCGCCGGGTATCACGATCGATTCAGTACGTGTCGATTGGAATGACGGTAATTTTACAAATTCTACTGATCTTCCGGTAACTCATCAATACCCAGCCCCCGGGATTTTCACTATTGCCATCACGGGAAACCAGTCAGATAACCAGTCAACAACAAAGAGAATTACATTGGATTTGAAAGAGGGAACCGCCATCCGCCCCGACTTGACTGGATCGACTCCTTTGGGGCCACCGCAGAATGACCTGCCAGTATTTCTCTTCATACTCGTTTCGATGCTTATCGTCGTGGTTATTGTGGCCGTTATACAGTTGATCGTCCATCGCAGGAGAAAGTCCCGGTACGCAATGGATATTCCTGCGGCACTTTCTCCGAGACAGGGCCCGGCACCAGGAGACCTGCCCTCACAGAATGACTTGAAAATGATATGTTCCGGGACAGATGTTACGCCTGATATACTTGAGCCGGTTATCCAGGTTGCCATGGAAATTGGACGGGAAGGACGGGAGGGCCAGGCCATCGGTACATCATTTGTCGTAGGCGATACAGAAAAGGTCCTGGGACATTCGAAACAGTTTGTTTTAAACCCGTTCCAGGGGCACCATGAGGCAAAACGCCAGATTACCGATGTCGAGATCAGGGGAAATATCAAGGAATTTGCCCAGCTGGACGGGGCGTTTCTTATTACCGGCACCGGGGTGGTCGAGGCAGCCGGAAGATGCATTACGGTTGATATGAGCAAAGTAAACCTCCCCGGAGGGCTGGGGTCACGGCATTCGTCAATCGCCGGCATCACCCAGGTCACCAAATCGATCGGGGTAGTCGTCTCACAGAGCGGAGGTCTTATCTCCATTTTTAGGGACGGGAAAATTGTTTACACCATCAATCCATAAGGGAACAAAAAGTGTCACAGGAATACCAACTTGGGTGTTTGCTGGTGTAATCCTCCTCATCTCTGATCAAACAGAGGTTGATACCTTTCATCCCCTTGCGATATTTGGGTTCTTTATCGTCAGGTGTGGGCAGACCGTTTCTTAATAGATGTGAGTTCAGGGAACTGGTACATCACCCGTATCCTGTTTCATGGTAATCATATCATTTCCCTGGTTTTTTCCTTGTTCAGCTGGGTTCTGTAGGATCTGCGAAGCGGATATAGTATCCCCATGTGAAAATCGATCATGTATACCACCTCCCGCCATCGGCCAGCCTTTCAAATCAGATAAGTGGCATAAAATAACTTACAAAGGTTCACCGGATGATGGGTGAATGATCGATATCCTGACCTCCTCTCATTTATTTCCTGGTCACATATCTCACGGGATTTATTCAGGGAGGGATACCATCGAATTGAGATGATCGCTTTCAACAAGCATTTCCAAAATTGACTCCCTACTGGATGAAGGATTTTAGTCGATCAAATTCAAGTGACTTGCAGATGGGACTGCCTTTGGTATTGATCATCGTAAAAGATACGAAAGAGGCGTAATTGTAACTTCCGGCCTGGAGAGTGTAGTCACTGGCAGCTGGAATAAGTTCATCTCTGTCCCAGAATAGATCGGCAGCATCTATATAAGATCATGATGGTGGTGCGCCTGAAAATATCAATAATAACATGGCAAAATCTCCTGTTATTGCGAAAAAAGAAAAGAGCCAACC
>CAIJED010000050.1 GCA_903819595.1 uncultured Methanomicrobiales archaeon
CATCCGATATGCAGGGAATATCTAATTTTCTTGAAAATGGTGCATTATTAGGGCAACTCTGGACTGAAGGATTTTTCGAAGTGGGTGATCCATTAATCAATTCTGGGGGTCCGAAACAGAGCAAACAAACAATTCTTCCACTGGAACAAGGATAATATGCACTTTGAATTTCTCGTTGAGGAACCGTCAATAGAGTGCGTTTTACTTAATATTGTTCCAAAAATTTTGAGTTCCGATATTTCTTTTGCAATACATGTTTTTCAAGGAAAACAGGATTTGATAAATAAATTGCCGAACAGACTCCGAGGATATCGCAGTTGGATACCTGAAGATTGGATTATTGTTATTTTAATTGACAAAGATCTAGATGATTGCCATCTACTCAAACAACAATTAGAAGATATTTCAAGATCATCGAGTCTTTTTACTAAAACAACTCCAGATGAAAGAAACAGTAAATTTCAGGTTATCAATAGGATACTTATTGAAGAACTGGAATCCTGGTTTTTTGGAGATATTGATGCACTATCATCTGCATTTCCGAGAATTCCAAAGCACCTTGAGACGAAATCTTCTTATTTAAACCCGGATTCAATCCAAAATACAGCCAGCGTATTGGAGGGCCTATTAAAACGACACGGATATTATCCGGCAGGTATGCCAAAAATCGAAGTCGCCAATATGATATCTCAGTTCATGGTTCCTGAGCAGAATCGTTCTACCAGTTTCCAAATTTTCCGCACAGGACTTTTAGCATGCATGGAATAATAGAATCCCACATCGAAGAAGCAGCGCTTACCTGGCTCCGTGATCTTCACTATTCAGTTATTTTTGGTCCTGAAATTGCACCCGGTGAAGCTCGGGCAGAACGGGCCAATTATCATGAATACCTCCTTCAACAACGCCTCAATCACGCAATCAGAAAGCTGAATCCATCTATCCCCTCCGAAGCTCTCGATGACGCATTCCGAAAAGTAACAGTCCCCACTTCTCCATCGCTTGCAATCAATAACCGAAATTTCCATAAAATGCTGGTCGAAGGAGTCGAGGTCGAGTACCAGCGGCCGGACGGGACTATCGCAGGAGACCGCGTCAAACTCGCAGACTTTGAAAATCCGGAGAATAACGACTGGCTTGCCGTGAACCAGTTCACCGTTGTCGAGGGGCAACACAACCGGCGCCCGGACATTGTACTATTCCTCAACGGTCTCCCCATCATCGTTATCGAGTTAAAAAATCCTGCAGATGAAAACGCAACCTTGCGGGCCGCCTTCAGCCAGTTCTCTACCTACAAGCATCAGATACCATCATTTTTCGCGTACAACGAAATGCTCATTATTTCTGATGGACTTGGGGCCCGAGTTGGCACAATATCGGCAAACTATGAATGGTTCATGCGATGGAGGACCGTCACCGGTGATGACCTCGCTTCCCCGGCCCTTCCAGAACTCGAGGTACTGATCAAGGGCATCTGCAATAAACGGAGGCTGCTGGACCTGGTCAGCCATTTCATCGTTTACGAAGAGGATGCAAATGGTACAGTTATCAAAAAGATGGCGGGGTATCACCAGTTCCACGCGGTCAGGAAAGCCATCGATACGACGATTGCTGCATCAGGGCCGAAAGGAAACCGAAAATGCGGTGTTGTCTGGCATACCCAGGGATCGGGAAAAAGTCTTACGATGGTTTTCTACGCCGGCCAGGTCATCCGGAACCCCGCGATGGAAAACCCCACAATTCTCGTGATTACAGACCGGAACGACCTCGATGATCAGCTCTTCGGAACATTCTCCCGGTGTCATGAACTGCTAAGGCAGACTCCGGTTCAGGTGTCAGAACGGGATGACCTGCGTTCGAAACTCGCGATCGCTTCCGGAGGCGTGATATTCACCACAATTCAGAAATTCCTCCCCGAAAAGGAAGAAGACCACTATCCTGTTCTATCAGACAGACGAAACATCATCGTTATTGCCGATGAAGCACACCGGAGCCAGTATGGATTCGGTGCAAAGGCCAGTGGAAAAACTGGAGAGATCTCATACGGGTTTGCCAAATATCTCCACGAAGCACTTCCCAGCGCATCCTTTATCGGATTCACCGGGACCCCGATTGAGATGGCAGACAAGAGCACCCGATCGGTATTCGGCGAGTATGTCGACATCTACGATGTCCAGCGTGCAATCGACGACGGTGCAACAGTCCCGATCTATTACGAGAGCCGTCTTGCAAAAATCGAGTTGAAAGAGGAGGAACGACCTCACCTGGACCGCGATTTTGAAGAGGTTACCGAGGGAGAAGAAGTCACTACCCGGGAGAACCTGAAGAGCAAATGGGCAGCCCTTGAAGCCGTTGTCGGGACAGAAACGCGTGTCTCCCTGATCGCCCGTGATATTGTCTCCCACTTCGAAGACCGTGAATCAACGATGAACGGGAAAGCAATGATCGTCGGCATGAGTCGCCGAATCTGTATCGACCTCTATAACGCAATCATTCGGCTTCGTCCAGAATGGCACAATGATTCCGATATGGAAGGGGTAATCAAAGTAGTAATGACCGGCTCGGCATCCGACCCCGTTGAATGGCAACCTCATATCAGGAACAAACAACGCCGTGAAAAACTTGCAACACGGTTCAAGAACTGTGAAGACCCTTTCAAAATAGCAATCGTCAGGGATATGTGGCTGACCGGGTTCGATGTCCCCTGTCTGCATACAATGTACGTCGATAAGCCGATGAAGGGCCATACCCTCATGCAGGCGATCGCGAGGGTCAACCGGGTATATCGCGATAAGAATGGCGGAAGAATCGTTGATTACCTTGGGCTTGCGGAGGAACTCAAAAAAGCCCTACGGGATTACACCGATAACCAGGGTAAAGGAAAACTCTACATTGACCAGGAAGAAGCGGTTGCGGTCATGCTTGAAAAATATGAGATATGCTGTAGTCTTTTCCATGGGTTTGACTGGTCCGGATGGAAAAGCGGGGACCAGAGTGCAAGACTCAATTTAATCAACCCTGCAATGGGTTTTATCCTTGATCAGAAGGACGGAAAACAACGCCTTCTCCAGAGTGTAACCGAACTTACCAAGTCCTTTGCGTTGGCAGTACCCCACCCTGATGCTCTGGAAATACGGGATGATGTTGCCTTTTTCCAGGTCATCAGGGCGCAGATGGTAAAACTTACCGGAGCAGATGGCAGGTCCCCGGAAGAAATCGACCATGCAATTCGCCAGATTATTTCAAAGGCGGTGTCATCAAATGAAGTCATCGATGTCTTTGCTGCCGCAGGGCTGAATAACCCTGATATCTCGATATTATCAGATGAATTCCTGAGTGATGTCCGATCTCTTCCTCAAAAGAATCTCGCGGTGGAAATGCTCAGGAAATTATTGAATGATGAGATTAAGGCACGAAGCAGGAAGAACCTTGTCCAGTCACGGCTATTTTCAGAAATGCTTGAGGCAACTATCAAAAAGTATCAGAACCGGGCGATCCATACGGCGATGGTTATCGAGGAGCTCATCCAGCTTGCGAAACAGATGCGGGAAGCAGCCGAACGAGGTGAAAACCTAGGACTGTCAGAAGCAGAACTGGCTTTTTATGATGCCTTATCTGTCAATGATAGTGCAGTCCAGATCCTCGGCGATGAAACCCTTAAGCTCATTGCACAGGACCTTGTAAAGACCGTAAAGCAGAATGTAACCATCGACTGGACGGTAAGGGAGTCTGTCCAGGCAAAATTAAGAGCGATGATCAAGCGGATCCTTCGCAAATACAATTACCCTCCGGATAAACAGGAAGAAGCAACGCTCACGGTACTAAAACAGGCTGAACTGCATTGCAAGGAGATTGCAGCGTAGTGACAAAATAAACGCAACCTTCATACAAACCTCCCTCATATTCTACATTATGACTCATCGCTGGCTCTGCATTTCAACCCGTGATAATGATGCCGTCACAAGGAAGAAAAATATCTGGGGTGTCGCCAGGCGTTTTGGTTCCACAATTTCAAGGGTTGAAAAGGGGGACACCCTTCTCATGTACACCATGCAGGAGAGTATTGATCGCGAGCTTATTCCATCGGCGGTAACAGGCTCTTATGATGCAATATCTGATGTATATGAGGATGAATCTCCTCTCTTCGTAACGCCGAAGGCACAGGGTAATGAAATGTTCCCACTCAGGATCAAGGTTAAACCTGTTAAAATGTTTACGAAGCCAATACCGATTAAGCCCCTGGTTCCCGAATTGACCTTTATCAAAAACAAGAAAATGTGGTCCGGATCGATCAGGACCGCGATGAGGATAATTCCTGAAGAGGATTATCAGTGGATTGTTAAA
>CAIJED010000051.1 GCA_903819595.1 uncultured Methanomicrobiales archaeon
ACTTATATGGCTAAATTCGAATTTGAAGAAAAGCGGGCCATTTGTGGTATTTGTTCTGCTGGGTGTGGCATCGTTGTTAATTATGACAATGAGGGGAGAATTGCCGCTGTAAGGGCTGATGAAAATTCAGAACTGGGCATTATCTGTAAGCTTGGCGAACACTCCCCTGAAATGGTCTATTCAGATGACCGGGTCCTCCATCCCTTAAAACGTATCGGTAAAAAGGGTACTTATGAATTCGAACAGATTAGTTGGGACGAGGCGTATGACATCATTGTTGAGAGGATGAAGATAATTCGGGAAGAATCCGGTCCTGAAGCGATGGCAATTTACACTGGTTCCGGCAGTTTCGAACTATCACACTGTGATGTCTACCAACCACGGGATGTCGCAGTTTCATCGGCGTCAAGTGTCCTCTTTCCCTATGGTTCGCCCAATACCATGGGTGTAGGGGCACTTTGTTATGTCTCATTTGCCATGATTGCTCCACATGTAACGATGGGACGGATGCATATTAACACCTATTCTGATTATGAAAATGCAAACCTGATAGTAGTTTGGGGGACCAACCCGGCAACTGATTCACCTCCGCTTACCCTGAAAAAGATCCTGGAGGCCAGGAAACGCGGTGCGGATGTGATAGTGATCGACCCAAGGAGGACAAAAACCGTTGAACTCTGCAATGCAGAATGGGTACCTGTTCGCCCTGGCACTGATGGTGCACTTGCCCTGGGAATGTGCAATGTACTCATTACAGAAGAACTCTATAATGAGGAGTTCGTGAAGAACTGGACACATGGATTTAGTGATTTCTCAAACCTTGTCCAGCATTATCGGCCTGAGGTAGTAGAGAAGATAACGGGAATTCCAGGTGAAACGATAATATCTCTTGCCCGGAGGATTGCAGATTCCAACGGGGCTACATATGCGATGTATGCAGGTATTGAGTATAGTAACAGTGGTGTGCAGGCAATCCGGGCCGCCATTGTTCTCTGGGCCCTTGCAGGCCAGCTTGATGTTCCGGGCGGCCGGTGCTTCACAATGCCCGGCAATCAATTTCCCATTAATCGATCTGATTATCTTTCAAATCCAGATCTCTCAAAAGCTATAGGGACAGACAGGTTTCCCCTCTATACCGCATACCGTAAAGAGTCACATGCAATTGCACTTCCGGAATCAGTGTTAGAAGGCAGGCCTTACCGCATCAGAGGGCTGATAATCCAGGCTGGATCTCTTCTCATTTCATGGCCCCAGACTCCGGTGTGGAGGGAGACCCTGAACAGCCTTGATTTTCTGGTATGCATTGATCGCCACCTTACCGCTGATGCGGCGTACGCTGACCTTGTTCTCCCTGCAACAACGCTCTATGAAAATTATTCATACATGACCTATGGCCCGATATTCCGCTTGAGGGAACGAGTTATTCCTCCCCGAGGTGAGGCAAGAAATGACCTTGTAATCATGGGTGAACTGGCAAAACGCCTCGGTTACGGCCCTCTCTTCCCAGAAACCGAGGAGGATGTGCTACACCGGGTACTAAAAGGATCCGGGTTCTCGCTTGATGATGTGAAGAATGCAGGTGGAACTGTCATTTCACCCACCGATATAACCGGGTATAAGAAATGGGAGAAAGGTCTTCTTCGGCCTGATGGAAGACCTGGTTTTGATACGCCCACTGGAAAATTTGAGATCTGGTCTACAATTCTAGAGGAGAACGGGTATAGTCCACTCCCGGAATACACTGAACCATCAGAGAGTCCAGTCTCGCGTCCAGATTTGGCAAAGAAATACCCACTTATCTTTAATTCAGGGGCAAGAGTCACTACTGATTTCCATGCACAACATCATGGGATCAGGGGATTACTTAAGGAACGCCCAGAGCCTACCGTAACCCTCAATACCAGGGATGCAGCAGTAAGGAGTATTAATAATGGAGACCGGGTGGTTGTAAGGAGCCCACGGGGTGAAGTCCGACTAAGGGCAATCGTCACTGATGATATCATCCAAGGGGTTATCGAGGCAAATATGGGAGGAGGATGCCATGTCGGTCCAGAAGCCTGGCAGGATGGAAACGTAAACCTCCTCACCGATCTCAATAATTATGACCCAATATCCGGATTCCCAGTTTACAAAGTGCTTCTCTGCGAGGTGACAAAGGAAGAAAGTCAAATTGGGAGGGTTTCAATTTGCAGCGGGGA
>CAIJED010000052.1 GCA_903819595.1 uncultured Methanomicrobiales archaeon
CTCATTCATCGGCCTCCTATGTAGCAGTTCAGGAATGATGTAACCGGGGTAATAATGGGAGGTCATCGGATAATCTGATGAGGCCCCATGACTACCGTCACAGCTTTCCATTGGATCGCCTCACTGCCCGCAAAAGTTAGAAAAGCGCCATTTCGGAGTATTAATAGTGGGTTTTATGGGACTTTCGAAAAGGTTGCAACCCCAAAAAAGCCCAATTATAGACTGAATCTGACTAAAATCGCCCATTTTAGCCTTATTCAGCATCAACCCAAATCGGAGCCAAATGCGAGCGATTTAAACGAACGAGAGCGGGGTTAAAATGTTGGGGCGGGGTGTGGATACCCAGGTGAGGTTATTGACCAGTTAAATCGGGCTTAAAATAGAGGGATTTAGCCGTATTTTTTTCTTTTCTGAATGTTGTTATAATTATATGAGCGTTGCGTTTCGAAAAATTCCAGATAGCGATCCAGATCTCCGGAATGTGTCTGTTGGCAGGAATCTTATCGTGGATAATGGAATATAATGTTCAGTTGTCTTTTCACAAAGTAAACAATGGTTTGAGTTTTTTTCAATCGCCAATGTATCCACCTCTTGCTATTGGGCAGGAAGTATTAAGCGGTGGATATCGGGACGGTTACATCCTGACCGGCCCCTCCCTGTATGAAAGTTTACAATCCCTGAACAATTCCGACATCGTTCATTTCAACACGGTAAGCCAGGTGAAGTCTACCGGGCCCGGCTTCTACGAGGAGAGCATGATGCTGCACTCCGCAGGGGCTGCTGCTTCGGGGGTTACTTGTGGGGAGGATTCGCTTGATGGGGATGGGGCTAATTTCAGCAAATCTGCTTACTGTGAGTATTCGGGGACCTCGACGATGTTTATGACAGATTCTTTAAATTATCATTCTGTTGGAGGGATTAGCCAGGGTGACACTGAACTACCGGATTCTTTGGCGATGGACGTTTCATCAGTAAGGAATGGTTACGGTAGCTTTGCTGCAGGATCACGATCACTGATTGGGATTGGGAATACTACGGCGCTGGGGTATGTTCATTCTATTTATGAAGATGTGAGAGTTGGCGGTATATTTTCGATGGATGGAAGGATGAGATGGAGCTCCTTCACCTCGTCACTCTAACTTTTTCCGGGCGATGATTTCACAGGGTTGACACGGATATACGAAAGGGTAACTGATGAGGGTCAGTTCTTATTATACCAATGATTAAACCACTGCCAGGTTAATCGTCCACCTTTTCGAGGATACGTTCAATGTTGTCAATTTTTTTATGCATTAAATCAATGGTCTGTCTGAGTAATGCAATCTCCAGTTTAATATCCGCCATCTCATTTTTCCGGTCTGACAGAGATCCGACCTGCTTTTCCACCCATTCCTTGATCTCCCGGGTGTCTCCCGGATTAATAATACCTGTAAGTTTTGTGTTCATACTGGTTATTCCGCGACTTTCTCCAGGATGCGTTCGATATTATCCAGTTTCTTCTCAATCCGTTCTACTTTTTCGTTCATAACGGCGAGTGAAGCACCTGCATTTTCCTGGTCAGCCTTCTGTTCGGTCAACGTATCCAGTTTTCCGAGCATCGCGTCCAGGTACTTCTCGATCCAGGTCTTAACCCGCGTCGCAGCCATGTAAATCACGATGATGACAAGGATCACGAGGAACGCCTGCGTGAGAACCCATCCGAGGGACAGGAAGATAATACCGAGCCCATTACTTAACGTGTAGTCATTGGGCCGGAATACTGCCGCCACCAGGGCGATGAGAAGAAGCCCCAGAAATAATCCCGTTAATGCGAGTACTACCTTTGTAATCCAGTGAAATTCTCTGATCGTTTTAAAATCCATCTCTTAATCCTCTCCTACTTTCCTGATAAGGTCCAGATTTATTACCAGTTCGAAAGGCACCGCCTTGTAATAACGTTTGAGGTATGGGGGCTCTTCTGAAATGCGGTTGGTACCGGTGACGAGTCCGGCCTTTTCGAACTGCTTTAAATAAATGTTCACGAGAGGCCGCGAGATTCCGACCTCCTCTGATATCTCCCTTGCAAATTTCTCCTCGCGAGTGATCGCTCTCAGTATGTTGAGCCGCTGTTCATTTCCCAGAAAGCCCAGGAGTTGTGCCAGTTCGGGAATTGTATTCGGGTTCAACATGCTACATATGTTTAATAATTTTTACACATGATAAATTTATTTATAATGTTGTAAAACCGGGATAGGAAGGAGAGATCCACGTAAGGTGAGAAAAATTAGTAATCCTGTCTAAGAAAATCATGAGGTCTATGGTTAAGGACCTGACCAATGAAAACAGACTGCAGGCCTGTATCCTGAATATGCGGAACGGCACTGGCAATTGGATCACCACATCCTGAATGAGTCCACGGATTACATGCTTATTCGTCTTTCTCCAGCTCGAGTATCATACCATCATAATGCAACTGGCGGTGAGATTCTGACTCCCATTTCCATATGGCGATAAGCACACCCCAGAATAACACGGCAACAAGTCCCCCGAAGAATGCAGTTGTCATGGCCAGGTTAACACCGGGAATCGCGCCAGAGAGGGCGAGAATAGGGAGAGAGATCGATACTGCGACACTTACAACGGTCAATGTCCCCGATGTTTTATCATACCTGTTCCAGAGTACCACCGGCCCTTCATCAAGCACCTCGTTAAAAATCCGCCAGTACCAGATCCCGATAATCGCCGAGAATGGCAGTCCTGCCAGGAGTCCGATGATAAATATGTTCAGATTGGACATGCCACCTAGGCCGGCAAACATGTAAAATCCTGCGCAGAAAGACCCGATGGCCTGGAGCATCATCTGGTTCCGGAACAAACCGATCCAGTGAATTGCGTGATCTTTAAGCGATCCGCCAGGTGATGGAACGACCAGTTCATCATCAAGCTGGATGTTGGTGTTACGTACCCGGGCATATGCATTCGGGCACCAGCCAAGCCATCCCCGGATAACTTCAGTGATGTGCATATCAGGGACCTCTGGTTGCGGTGAATGAACGGGTCCGTTTGTCCAGTATCAGGATATATCCTGTCCTCCGCTCCCACAGGAGGACCAGGATGAACACGTACCATGGAACGAAGGCAAATCCTGTGGCGAATGCGGGAAACGCGGGGAGACCTGCAAACGAAATAACAACGAGTATTCCCCCAATGAGGAGAATACACCAATACGGGATTATACCGGCTACAAAGAACGAAATGATATACTCCCCCTGCCCGGTCTTTGTCGTCATCCCTTTTGCCAGCATCCCAAGGCTATTCCAGAGCCACTGGCCAAAGTATGCAAATAACCCCAGTCCTGTGATTGTTCCAACGTACATCATCAGCCTCGTGAGATCATCGGCGCTGAAATACATTACTCCGGGGATGGCGGCGAGAGTAAAGAAGAGCGAGAGAAGTAATACCTGATTCCTGTACCGCTGCAACCACCCGGTACGCCCGGGAATTCCATCCCCTTGTGCCCCGGTATTGCAGGCAATGTTATCACTCAGCACCGGTAGTTGTCGTCGTATAGTCGGTGCATTCGGGCACCAGCCCAGCCAACCCCGGATCACTTCTTCGAAATGTGTTGTCATTCGTCTTCAACCCGTATCCTGTTTTCCCCGAAACATCGCGGACAGGGTACCGGTCTTTCCGTAGGTGTAGAGACCGGTGATCGCGATCCCCATGACGGTTGAGCCGATAAATATCAGGATAAACATAACCAGTATGTAAACGGTAACAATAGCAACCGGAGCCGTTGGACTGCCCGATGAAAATCCGATGGCGATCATAGGGACCAGGGATATCACCAGGACTACAAATACGATCAGGAAGAGGATGATGAAACAGACAAGGATCTCCCTCCAGATTTTCCTGAACAAGGATGCCGATTCCATAACAGAGTTGATCAGGCTTCCATTGTTAAGGACGATGAGAGGAACAACAAACATGGTGAGAATATATAAAACGGCCATGAGCACCATTGCGATGAACGTTATACCAAGATTTCCGGGTGAACCATTCGTCGTCCTCGAAGAGTACATGATGAACGTGGACACGGTTCCGATGATTGCCCAAACCACGGCCCAGATCCCAAGAGGTCGCAGATAGTTACTGGCATGGGTCAATCCACTGCGGATGGTTGCAGACTGGCCGGAAAGGATGAGCGAAACAGATGCGATCAGCGCTGCCAGAAGATAATAGGTAAGGAAGGTAGAGATCAGCACGGTTGTGAATGTCAGTGTAATCCAGGGGAGTGAGCCTTGTGCTATCAATACGGGAGCAGTACCGGGCAACAGGTTCGTACCGGCAAACGGCATGGTACCGGAGATAAACTGAAGATACAGGCTCGATACAAGACTGAAGGTAATCACAAGACCCATCAGGAGCGAAAACCAGAGCAGTCGTCTGTTTCTGTACAGGACCCTTATACTCCCTGTCGCAAGTGTGATCCCACGGTCAATCCTGCCTGCTCCCCCTGCTCCTCCTTCAGGCTGTCCAGGGTTACTATCGACCGGCGGTGTTGTAAGTACTGTCGGAGCTGTTCTCATAGTCCGTGCATTCGGGCACCAGCCCAATTTTTTCCTGATGTAATCCAGTGACAATGTCATATCATCGCCTTCACGTTCGTAAAAAGTTCTTCAGCCATCTTCGTCGGGTCAGCGGTCTTCTGGATCCGAACTCCCAACTCGGTTGCATAATCCCAGAGCAACTCCGTGCACTCGGTGTAACGCTGGCAGGAACCGCAGTCTCCATCATGTTCGTACCAGACCTGGACCCCGTGTTTTTCCGAGACGAAGATTATCGCCTGTGATTGGAACGGGATTGACCTACCAAGAAGGATCCCCCGTTCGGTGTTGATCTTTTCGATTGCGATCTGGTTTGCGTTTGCCATCTCCCTCAGGGCAGTCTCCACCTTTTCATCCATAAGAAGGAGTGCCCTGGATACTGCCTGCCGGGATATCCCGAGCTGGTTTGCTATCGTGATATTGGGCACGCCACTTCGACGCATCGTCCAGAACCCAAACTGTTTGTCGTTCGTCGGCAGTAACATGTGTCAACATTTGCATGTTGACTATATATAATTTATCAGATCCTTCTTTTCCTCTACAACCATCTGGCAGTTAGGCTATATCCGGTGAAATGGCCGGGTACACCACTGCTCGAAATCGGGCAGGAGGTTATCCGCGGGGGGTATTCAGGATCGGTCCTTGTGGACGGACCTGATTCGTACTCATAGAATTTGTCATTGTCTTCGGATGAAATACCCGAGTTCTCAACCGGTAAACAAGAGGTGAGCCAGGGCGATATTGATTTACCGGATTCATTATCGATGGATGTTTCATCGGCGGGAAATGGTTACGGAAGCTTTGCTGCGGGATCACGATCACAGATTGGAATTGGGAATACTACGGCACTTGGGTATGTTCATACTGTTCATGAGCAGATCGGGGTCGGTGGGGACTTCAATGTGAATGGGAAGATGAGGTGGAGCTCGTTTGTTTCTCCCCTCTAAATATCTTTATTAGATTTTTGTTATCTTTTTATTACAAGGTTCATTCCCGAAACGCACGCTCTAGCGGTGAGCCAAATTTACTTAAATATTTCTCATAGTGATCTTTCGTTAAGTATTCTCCAACTAAAAATTCGAAAAAAGGGTATATTTCCCATGCGAAAAGGAAAGCGTTCTGTTTATCCGCAGTTTTCTTAAAAATTGAAGCTGTTACAGGATCAAGTTGCTCCGAATCGAAGGGACCTGGGGATATACTTCCACTCATGGCATATTCAATTCCTTGTCTCATAGAGGACTCTATTTCATTGGGATCATCGGGAATTGGAAATCTCCATGCAGGAATTTTTTGCCCTTCTAAAATTTTCGGGTACCTAAAATGAATATAAGGTAGGAGTTACGCAAACGCAGAATCAAGTAGAAAGA
>CAIJED010000053.1 GCA_903819595.1 uncultured Methanomicrobiales archaeon
ATGGATGATGGCACACAAAGGTTTCTTCATTTCCACCTCCTGCACTTTCTCATCATTCCTTCCAGCCGTGAGATTCCCCATGAGCATCAGCCTTCATTGCAGTTCAGAACGGAACCTGATCAGTTCTGCTGCGATACTTATCGCGATCTCCTCTGGAGAATCAGCGCCGATTTTAAGGCCGACCGGACAGCATACCCGTTTCAGATCATCGTCACCAAATCCTTCATGCAAAAGTACAGAAGACAGGGTCTTCCACTTGTGCCGGCTGCCGATCATCCCGATATATCCTGCGTGGGACTTCAGTGCCTGCCGGAGTACCTGGAGATCGAAAGCGTGACTACGGGTCACGATCAGGATACTGGTTGCAGTATCAACGGGAATGGCCTGAAGACAGGTTTCATAAGAGGTGACGGGGATCCGTTCAACCCCACAAAAGACATCCTGGTCCAGGAGATTATCCCGGTCATCAAGCACGGACACCCTAAATCCCAGGTGGCATGCAAGAGGGGCTGTTTCTGCCGCAATGTACCCGGCACCACAGATGAACAGGCGGCTTTGGGGCGGGCAAGGCTCGAGGAGGAACGGGTTGCTACCGGTTGAAATAATACCCGGTCGTTTTATTGTCCGCACGGCGTCGTTGATCTGAGAGACTTGACCTTCTGGAGGGGTCCCATGGACTGACCCGTCTGCACTGATGAAGAACCTCCTCAGGCCACTTCCTCGGTCATTAGGAAGAGGGACAACCATCACCGGCGTTTGCCGTCGGTCCTGAAGCCGGACGAAATCTCCGATGAGTTGCCGGTGATACGGATCCGCGGGGAGGTACTCAACCAGAACCTCAAGCGATCCCCCGCAGATGATATCATCGGGTAGTACTGATCCGGGAACAGAGGTATACTGCAGGATGCGATTTTTATGCGAGGAGAGAACCTCTGCTGCGGCATGGACTGCATCGGCTTCAACAAACCCGCCGCCAACAGTCCCAAACGTTCTCCCATCCACGGTGAGGAGCATCCGAGTCCCAGGAAGCCGGGGAACAGAACCTTTCCGGCTGATTATCGTAATGACTCCGAGATCTCCGGTCTGTTCCAGTAGGTCGCGGATGGTGGAATAATTGCTGCTCCGAAGTGAGTTCAGAATGATCAACCTCTGGATTATCTTCCTGGTCTTTTGTGTTTTATAAAGTCTGGAGGAGGAAGACAAAATAGTTACCTGTCAGATCAAATAGTTCTAACAAATGAGTTCAGGTACCGGGTGCAAGATCGGCGGGAATGAAGTATGATCTCAAGGGAATATTTTGGAATCGGTTGCGATGTTGAGGAGATAAATAGATTCTGTCTTGACCGAATAAAGGATACTGGATTCTTAAAAAAAGTCTTCACAACATCTGAACTTGATTACTGCTTCTCCTTTGAGAACCCCGCCCCCCACCTCGCAGCCTGTTTTTGTGCAAAAGAGGCCCGTGGTAAAAGCGCTCAGCTCGGCAGGAAGGACACATGCAGAGTATGGGTGTAATGAGATCGGAAATCACACCTCCGGCGTACCTTTTATCACTATCCTTTCCGATGAACATGATAACCGGGACCAGGACTATGAGATCCAGCTGAGCATGTCACACTGCATGACAACCGCCATGGCAGTAGTGATCATCTCCGGTATCCCTTTCCGGAAATCCTCTGTGCCGGCACATCCTAATGAGTAAATTGGTGAACCATGGAACAGACACCCCTGAACCTGACCGGACACCAGAGAAAACAGACACTCTTTATCCTGTATCTGACCGGCTTCATTACGATGCTTGGTATCGGTATCATCACTCCGGTACTTCCGCTCTATGCTCATATGATCGGGGCAACAGGTTTCTGGATTGGGGCTATATTCTCGGTGTTTGCCCTGTCACGAACCATCTTCATGCCATTTATCGGCAGGCTGTCAGATGCCGGGGGAAGAAGAAAATTTATCCTGATCGGACTTGCAGGGTATACATTATTCTCTGCGCTGTATGTTCCAGCTGATAATATCCTCTTCCTGACCATTGTCCGGTTTTTCCATGGCATGGCGGCAGCCATGGTCTATCCGATTGCAAATGCCTATGTCGCCGATCTTGCCCGTGAGGGTGAGGAGGGAACAACCATGGGGACATTCCAAAGTGCTGCGTTCCTCGGGATGGCTTGTGGCCCTCTGCTAAGCGGCGTGATGGTAGATCTCTTTTCGATCCAGAGTGCATTTTTCGCACTTGCAGGACTATCCCTCATTGCCCTGATCATCTGTATAGTCTATCTCCCGGAACATCATATTCCGGTCAGGGTGATCCCG
>CAIJED010000054.1 GCA_903819595.1 uncultured Methanomicrobiales archaeon
GGATATTATACTTTTAATACTGGCGGGATGTAGGTATTGTTTATCCGTTCATCATCAGCAAACATCATCAGGTCCTCCCCATGGCAGATGGTATACCATCGGAACCCGAAGATCCCGGGAGAGTTTCCCGTTTCTACAAGCATCATGCCGGACCTGCTGTTGGCAGAGAGATTGCAAAGGAGTCAACAGTACGGGCCGGGATACTCCGGGATATCTATCTCAAAACAAAATCTTCAGTTTCCATGGAGTTTCCGTACTGGTATTCCCGCCGCTGGATGGAACTGGAAGGAGAAATTCCGATAATCAGAAGGGCAGAGGCTCTTAAGACGGCATTTTCCCACCTGACTCCGGTCATTTTTCCCCGGGAACTCCTCGTCATGCGGAGGACCTGCTTCCTCCGGGGTTCTTATCCGATGCCCTGGTTATCGGAATTATTCCTCCTGAACAATAATGACGCGATATACCGGGAAGCACTGGAGGCCGGCCAGTTCAGTAACGACCAGGTAACAAAAATGGGGACGGGCGGGGGAAATGTCATAAATAGCATTGGCAATGTGGTCTCTATTGCCGGAAAATTTGGTTTGAGGAGAGAAGAACTGCCTGTCCTGATGGCACTTGCCAGGATGTGGGAGCACCAGTCGGTTGAGGACATCGGGCACAAATACGAGATGTTCGTTCCGGATTATGCAGAGAAAGAATCGATTATGCGTTCGGTTATCTGCCTGTTTGACTCCGGGTTCACCCTTCCCCAGGGCAGGGAAGTGATAAATTATTACTACCCTCTCCGGTTTGGGGTCGATGGTATCATTCGCTGGTGTAAGGGAAGAATTACTGAGGTTGCCGGGCATCCGGATATGGACCGTCTCTATTTCTACCAGGCATCATGTATTGCACTCGATGGTGTGAAGAAATGGGTGCTGAATTACGCCCGGGAAGCAGAAGACCTCGCACGAAGCGAACCCAATGAAGGTCAGAGACAAGAGTATGCAGACATAGCAGAGACCCTTACCTGGATATCTTCTCACCCGCCCCGTTCATTCCGGGAAGCTCTCCAGTTATGCTGGACATTTCATGTGGCCGTTTTGAATGAAGACTGCATTTCAGGTCTCTCACCGGGCCGGCTTGGCCAGGTATTGTACCCCTGGTGGAAACAGGACATGGATAACGGGACTCTCACCCGTGAACTGACCATCGAACTCCTTGAATGCATGCGGTTAAAATTTACCGAGCTGGATTGTTTTGCTTCGGCAGGTGTCATCGGGGGTGTGCTTTCCAGCAACACATTTAACAACCTCTGTCTCGGCGGTCTTGACAAAGACGGAGCAAATGCGGAAAATGAACTGGAAATGCTGATCCTTGAATCTGGCATGACCTGCCCAACCCCGCAACCCACGTTGAGCCTTCTCTACGATGAAAAGTTGCCGGAGGAGTTCCTGTTGAAAGGTATCGAATGCACAAAATCCGGTAATGGATATCCTGCATGGGTAAATAACCGCGTAGCCATGGAATTTATCCAGAATAACTATGGTCCTGAAGGGATGACCTTAAAAGAGGCCCGGGCATGGGCGATTGGCGGTTGTCTTGAAACCTCAGCAGGTACATGGATGCCGTTGCGGCTTGGTGGTCACACGTATTACCTTCCAGGGGGTGCGGGTGCAGCGACATCCGTTGGGGTCCATTTCATAGGGCTTCCCAAACTACTGGAAGTGGTGCTTTTTGACGGAATGGACATGCGTTTGGGCCAGCGTATTTTTCCCTCCCGTGGAAAACGGATCGAGTCCTATGACGAACTGATCGACACGTTCAGGGACCACTTCCGAAAGACTGTCGATATTCTCTGCAGGTGCAACAATATCCAGCATGATGCATGGAGAAAGATCACACCCCCGGTGATCAATTCCCTCCTTAAACCGGATTGCCTTACACGAGGCAAGCATATCGGTGATATGGGGTCACGGTACAACACGACATTCAGCGTTGAAGTATCCGGCGGGATAAACCTCGTAAACTCGCTGGCATCGATAAAAAGGAATATATTTGAGGAGAAGAACTTTACCCTTGAAGACTTACAATCGGTTCTTTTGAATAATTTCGGGTACTATACCGCAGAAGAGACCGGTTCCTATTCACTATCTGATGTAAAAAAGAGGCCTGACGCCAATACCTACGCCCGGGTCCACACATTATGCCAGGAGGCCCCAAAATACGGGAATGATGACCCGTATGTGGATACGATCCTAAAAGAGTGGGAAGACTGGTTCTGTACTACATGCCATGATTTTATCTCACTGTATGAGAAACCACTCTATGCCTGCCAGATCTCGGTTTCCACCCACGGTCCCATGGGGGCAGTCACCCTTGCCAGTCCTGACGGGCGCCTTGCAGGAACGACCTACGCGGACGCTTCCCTCTCCGCATACCCGGGAACTGACTGGAAAGGACTGTATGCATTATGCAATTCTGCCACATGCTGGGACCATGCCCAATCCCAGAATTCTCAACTGAATATAAAGATCCACCCATCTGCGGTACAAGGTCGCGAAGGGGCACGAAAGTTTCTCGAATTTATCAGGGCATACATGAGACAGGGTGGGTTCCATATACAATTTAATGTCGTTGATTCGAGGGTCCTTAGGGAAGCACAGGAACACCCTGAATTCTACCGCGGGCTGATGGTGCGGGTGGCCGGGTTTACCCAGTACTGGGTCGAACTTGGGAAACCCATCCAGGACGAGATCATTGCCAGGACGGAGCACGAAGAGGTCCGGTGAGGATGAAAGCCCCCTGCCACCAGGATTGCCGGCACTATATCCCGATAGATGTATTCCATGGACTGTGCCGGGTGAAACCGGATGAACCAATTTCTGATGCAGAAGCATGTGAACGGTTCTTTCCGGTAAAAAAATGTAAATATTGCACATCGTACCAGGGATCTGATGGAGAAATGGGGACTTGCGGGGGAAAAATCCCGGCGTATCCTGATATGATCGCAAAAACCTGCGAGGATTTTCTTTGGGAAGTACCACCCGATGAGTGATGAAACCGCGCTGCTTTTCGATTTTCAGGGTTTTTCATTCCATGACGGTCCCGGTTCCAGGACCGTCGTCTTTTTCAAAGGATGCCCATTGAGGTGTCGGTGGTGTGCGAACCCGGAAGGCCAGGTCCCCCATCTGGAGCTGATGTTGTACCGGGAGCGATGCGAAAAAAACATCATGATGTGTTGTGCATCAGTCAAGCCAGATGAAAACAATCATCAGTCCATGGTAACCAGTCCGTGTGTGATGGCATGCAAAGACCGTGCACTTATGTCGCCTGGGGAGGGAATGCCAGTTGCAATCCAGAGGGACTCTTGTCTTTCATGTACCGGCTTTGCCTGTGTCAGTGCGTGTAATTACCATGCTCTGCAGGTAAAGGGGTTTTCTATTACGGTTGATGACCTCATGAAAAAGATACAACGTGACCGTCCGTACTGGGGGAGCAGCGGCGGGGTCACCGTATCCGGGGGAGAGCCGATGGACCAGTATCCTTTTTTATTAAAATTCCTGTCCCGGTGTTTTGATTCTTATATCCATACGGCCATGGAGACCTCCGGTTATGCTCCATGGGAGTACTATCGTTCTCTCCTCGGTTACCTGGACTGGATCTTTTTCGACATAAAATGCATGAACGATGACCTGCATCGTGCCGGTACCGGTATTTCCAACAGGCTGATCCTAAAAAATGCGAAACAGATTGCCTCATCGTGGGAGGGACGACTGGTGTTCCGGATCCCGGTGATCCCGGGGTATAATGATTCATGGGAAAATATTGCGTCCACTGCAAAATTTATTGCGGACCTGGGTAACCATGAAGTACACCTGGTCCCCCTTCACCACCTGGGGGAGTCAAAATATGATCTTCTTGGGAGGGTGTATCGTTGCAGGGAATCAGTCCCACCGGATATCCCACATCTGAGAAAAATACAAGACCTGTTTGCTGAGTATTCGATTGCATGTTATTTTGGGAACGATACACCATTTTAATTACACGATAGAACTCCATGGCCAAAGAGAGGTACTCTCTCGTGAGCCACCTGGTCATCGTCGTCTGACTCCCAATCGTTCATGTGATACCATCTCTCCGCCATGAAAGGATGTCATTCCCAATCACTGTTGGAACACGCAATTGCGTTAGAATACTCATTCCTATAAATTCAGGCCTTTTTTGCGGGAGCAGGAAGGCTGAACTGAACATGATGGTGGTACTTTTTCGACTGTAAGAACGCTCATCCATCGAGATATGGACATTTTTCCTACTGCCAGAAAGAGGGATCGGTCATGATATACGGAAGTCGTCCTCTGAACCATCTGAGTGGCCCAGAAAGATGGGACAGGACAGGGGTTTCAGTCCCGGGTTCATACTGCGGGCAGTTCTATAACGATTACAATTTCATCCCCATTTTTTTCAATGTTGAGAGAACACCCGGCGAACTCGCACTCTTTTTACGTGAACCCCGAGACGCTCTCCCGGAACTTCAAGATCCGGTCAAGGGAATTCTGAACGAATGGTCACAAACACAAGAGAGTTCTTTTTCGTATTGCTGACCGTGATCCGCTGCCCCCCCGATACCTGCTATCTCCTCAAGTGAACTTATGATTAAATCTTTAGGAGTTACGCAGTTGACCGAAAGATCTTTATATGTTATGTTATAATATAATATTATACTAATAATTAAGGGGAATGAAAAATGGTTTCTCCTCGGTGTAGTGACATTGAATACATTAATTTCCTCATCGCTTCATCCCAGGTTTTCACCTGCACCGAAGCTTCCCAATGTCACCCGTTATCAGAGGATGTTCCTGCGCATGATGCTTATACTCGACTTCTCATGAGACAGCCTCCCGACACGGTCGCGTTATGGAATGAAGTTGAAAAAAGCATTGATCGAAAAAATGGATTTCTTGTTCTTGATGATTCAACTTTGGATAAGCCATATGCAAAAAAAATGGCTTTGGTTTGCCATCATTGGAGCGGTAAGCATCACAAAGTCGTTAAGGGGATTAACCTTCTTACCCTTGTTTGGACTGATGGCTGTCGGATTATCCCTATGGATTTTCGACTTTATGATTTTGA
>CAIJED010000055.1 GCA_903819595.1 uncultured Methanomicrobiales archaeon
CCTGCCGGCGCGGAAATGTTCGCAGACCCGATGGTTGTCAAGGTGTTTTACAACCTGATGGACAACGCTGCCCGTTACGGCGGAAAAATTACGACCATCCGGTTCTCTGCTAAGGAACGCGATGGCAATCATGTGGTGGTCTGCGAAGACGATGGCGACGGTGTACCCAAAGATGAGAAGGAGAAGATATTCGAGCGTGGGTTTGGAAAGAACACAGGTCTTGGTCTAGCGATATCCCGGGAGATTCTCGATATCACAGGTATCTCAATCAGGGAGACAGGCGAGCCGGGAAAAGGGGCACGGTTTGAGATGACGGTGCCGAAAGATACATTGCGTATTGTGGTGAAGAGCACATAATGCCGTCGGCGCTGAGGGTACTCTATGTCGATGACGATCTGGACCTCCTTGAGGTTAGTACTCTGTTTCTTGAGGCAGAGGGGGATATTCTTCTCAAAACGTTTACAACTGCGGTTGAGGCATTAGAACAGCTAAAAACGGAGCGGTATGACGCCATCGTTTCAGATTACGACATTCCGGGGATGGACGGCATCCAGTTTCTTGTTGAGGTACGGGCTCACTTTGAACCGGTCCCATTTATTCTATTTACTGGGAAGGGTAGCGAGGAAATTTCTATTCAGGCGTTCGAAAACGGCGCGGATTTCTACATCAAGAAAAGCGGAGAGCCAACAACACAATTCTTTGATCTTCGTAACAGAATAAAGAAAGCTGTAGACCATCGGCGGACTGAAACACAGGTTTTCACACTCAACCGGCTCTATTCGGCACTCTCCGCGACCAACAAAGCCATCCTCAGTATACATGATAGATTGGAACTACTAACCGATGTGTGTCGGATTGCTGTCGATATCGGGGGGTTTAGAATGGCGTGGGTTGGGCTGGTCAACCCGGGTAAACATTTTATCAAACCCATTGCATCGTATGGATATGTTGATGGCTACCTGGATATGGTTGCAATATCGACTGATGATGATTTCCAGGGGCGGGGTCCAACCGGTACCGCATATCGGGAGAAGACTTATCATGTGTGTAACGATGTCGAAAGCGATCCCAATCTTGCACCCTGGCTTGAAGCGGCATTAAAGCGGGGTTATCGTTCAATCGCTGCATTCCCCTTCGCACTTCATACGAAATATCCCTGTGTTATTACCTATTATTCATCGGGACCAGAATTTTTTACTGACCAGATCATCCGACTCCTTGATGAACAGTCCAGTGATCTCTCAAAGGCATTTATCAATTTGGAAAATGAAGAGCAACGAATAACTATCAAACAAGATCTTAAAAATTCAGAATTCCAGTACCGCCGTCTCTTTGAAACGGTGCAGGACGCGATCCTCATCCTCGACGGGGATACCGGCGAAGTTACCGATGCAAACAAATTCATCCTTGATATGCTGGGATACCCGTTGGAGGATCTTATCGGTAAACATCTCTGGGAACTTGGGTTCATCAAGGACAAGGCTTTAACAGATCGTATAATTACCGAGCTGAAAACGAACGGTT
This sequence comes from uncultured Methanomicrobiales archaeon, assembly GCA_903819595.1. Taxonomy (GTDB): domain Archaea; phylum Halobacteriota; class Methanomicrobia; order Methanomicrobiales; family Methanospirillaceae; genus CAIKOD01. The sequence continues at coordinate 1,525 of CAIJED010000055.1, forward strand.
ATACACGGTACGAAGACATCCCGCTCCAAAGGAAAGACAGACAGCGTATCGATATCGAGTTCATGGGTCATGCCTACCTTTTTGGGGATAAAAAGATTATTCAATGCAATTTCAGCGACATTACAAAGAGAAAAAAGGCAGAGGAACAATTAAAAGAAAGCGAGGAGAAGTTCCGGGGCATTTTTGACACGATAAATGATGGTATCCACATTCACGAAGTTGAACTGGACGGAAAACCAGGAAAATTCGTAGAGGTCAACGAAGCCGCCTGCCGGATGCTGGGTTTTAGTCACGATGAAATGATGGAGCATGGACCCCTTGATTTTGTGTGCGGGGACCATAGCCGGCCTCTTGATGAGATTATACGGGAATTATTTACGACAGGGCACTCAGTCTTTGAAACCGAGCACCGAAGAAAGGATGGGACCTCAATTCCGGTCGAGGTCAACGCGAAATTAATCAATTTTAAGAATAATTGGGTAATCCTATCAGTCGTCCGGGATATTACCGAGCGGAAAAGGATACAAGAAGCGCTCGTAGAGAGCGAATCATTCAACCGTGGCCTTGTGGAGAACCTTCCCGATTATATCGCCGTGTACGGGATGAACGGGAAGCTCCTCTACGTAAACCCAGCCTCCGCAAGGACACTGGGGTATGATGCGGATACGCTGATCGGCACGCATGTGCTCTCCTATATTGCAGAAGAATACCACGAAACAGTAATTGCCAAAATGACAGCCCGTAAGGAAGGAGGTGACGTGTCGCCATACGAGATCGAGATGGTCACCAGGAACGGGCCTCGAAGATCGGTGATAGTAAAAGCAACCCCGATCCAATACCAGAATAATCCCGCCATTCTCCTCCTGCTCATCGATATCACCGAGCGTAAACATGCTGAGGAGGCGCTGCAAAAGAGCGAAGAGAAATTCAGGCAGTTATTCACCCAAATGCCAAGCGCAGTCGCGATCTACGAGGCTGATGATGGTGGCAATGATTTCATTTTCAAGGATTTCAATACCGCCGCAGAAAAGATCGAGGGGAAAAAAAAGGAAGATCTTATCGGTAAACGGGTGAGCGAAGTTTTTCCCGAAGTAAAAGACTTCGGTGTATTTACAGTCTTCCAGCGTGTATGGAGGACTGGAGAACCGGAGTTCTTCCCATCAGCAGTAGACCGCGATGAGCGCGATACCGGTACATGGCGCGACAGCTGGGTGTACAGGCTGGGAGGTGGCGAAGTCATCGCCATATACAATGACATCACCGGACGCAAGATGGCGGAAAAAGCACTTGAGCAGGCAAACCGGAACCTCACCCTCCTCACAAGCATTACACGGCATGATATCCTTAACCAGCTCACCGTGCTGATCGGGCAACTTGAACTTCTGGAAAGAAAACAGCCAGACCCTTCGTTCACAACCTATTTTAACAAAATATCCCACGCAGCCAGTCGTATCCATGCGATGATCCAGTTCACCAAGGAATATGAGCAGATCGGTCTCCACACCCCTTCCTGGCAGGATATTCGTATACTCGTGGAAACTGCGACAAAACAAACACCGCTCGGAAAAGTTATGGTGAAGAACGATCTCCCGAACGGTACTGAAGTGTTTGCGGACCCGCTGATTACCAAGGTGTTTTACAACCTGATGGACAACGCTGCCCGTTACGGCGGAAAAATCACGACCATCCGGTTCTCTGCTAAGGAACGCGATGGCAATCAAGTGGTGGTCTGTGAGGACGATGGCAATGGTGTACCCGAGGCAGAGAAGGAGAAGATCTTCGAACAGAAATTTGGGAAGAATACTGGGCTTGGGTTGTTCTTATCCCGTGAGATCCTCTCAATTACTGGTATTACCATTGCTGAGACAGGCGAGCCTGGCAAAGGAGCCCGGTTTGAGATGACGGTGCCGATAGATATGTGGCGTAGTGCGGAAAGAGGTGAATAATGGCAGAGACTATCCGGGTCCTCTACGTCGATGACGAACCCGATCTTCTTAACATCGGCAAGCTGTTCCTCGAGAGAGAGGGAGCGTTTGCCGTCGATACGCTCACTTCTGCCAAGGTGGCACTGGAACATCTGAAGACTGAGCATTATGATGCCATTGTCTCCGATTACCAGATGCCGGAGATGGACGGGATTGCGTTCCTCAAACATCTCAAGGCATCAGGAGATATAACCCCCTTCATCATCTTCACCGGGAAAGGGCGTGAAGAAGTGGTCATCGAGGCGCTTAACGAGGGTGCCGATTTTTATCTGCAAAAAGGCGGCGAGGCGAAGTCGCAGTTTACCGAGCTTGCCAATAAGATCCGGTATGCCGTATCCCGCAGGAATGCGGAGCAGGATCTTCGTGAGAGTGAGGAACGGTACCGGCATGTGGTTGAAGACCAGACCGAATTCATCTGCCGTTTTCTCCCGGATGGCACCCATATCTTTGTGAATGAGGCATACTGTCGCTATTTCGGGACGACCCGTGATGAGATCACAGGCACCCGGTTCCGTCCGGCTATTCACCCGGAGGACAGGGAACAGGTGGCCCGGCATCTTGCGTCCCTTACCATGAATCATCCACTTGTGACCATCGATCAGCGGGTCATCATGCCGGATGGCAGCATCCGGTGGCAGCGATGGGTTGACCGCGCGATCTTTCATGCGGATGGCAACCTGAAGGAATACCAGTCAGTCGGACGGGATGTAACGGAAATAAAAGAAGCCGAAGAAGAACGTCTTAAAAGCGAAAGGAGATTCCGTTTATTGTTTGATAATGCAATTCTTGGGATCTTCCAGACAACCCCTGAGGGAAAGTATATCGACATGAATCCTGCTTTCGCAAGGATATACGGGTACAATTCCCCTGAAGAGATGAAATCTGCGATCCGCGATATCCAGAAGCAGTTGTATATCCATCTGGAAGATCGGCAGACAGTCAATGAATTACTCTCAACGGTAGGAGAAATAAGGAATTTCGAAACAGAAAACCGGCACAGGGATGGGCATTCTATCTGGATCTCTATCAATGCAAACGTAGTGCGGGATAATAATGGAGAGATCCTTGCCTACGAAGGGACAATCGAAGACATCACGGAACGGAAGCAGGCAGAGAACGCACTACGGGGAAGCGAAACACAATACCGTTCCCTGGTTGACTCGGCTCCAATAGGTATCGGAATTTCAGATCTTGGAGGTACTATTCTGGATTCGAATCCTGCAATGCTGCGAATTACGGGATATTCTCTTGAGGAATTTAAAAAGGTCAATGTCCGGAATACCTATGCGAATCCCGATGACCATCAATATCTGATTACTAGTTTGCAGGAAACTGGTGAAATCACGGATTATGAGGTACAACTAAAACAAAAGGATGGAACTCTTTACTATGCACTACTAAATTCCAGGATCATTGACATTAATGAACAAAAACTACTCCTTACAACCACAGTTGACATAACTGAACGTAAACATCTTGAAGAAAAACTTTTGCAAAGTGAAGCGAAACACAGGACCCTGGTGGAAACAACTCCGGATATACTATGGGAGATTGATACAAAGGGGAACTTCGTGTACCTCAGCCCACAGATCAAAGAGATTCTTGGCTATTCTTCTGAAGATCTTATGGGAAAATCCATTTTTTCACTCCTGCCTCCCGAATCCATTTCTGAAAGTAAGGCCTCACTTTTCACGCATCTACAGACTAGTAATCGGCTTCATACGCTTGAACTGCAAGCCAATCATTGTGATGGCCGGCGCATAATAATTGAGATCCGTTCAGCAGCTCTCTTCGATCACACGGGAAAGGTTACCGGATTCCGGGGTATTGCCCATGACATTACCGAACGCAAACGAACGGAAGAGGAATTCAGGGAGAGCGCAAAAAGATATAATACAATTTATGGCCAGTCTCCAATAGCCATTGAACTCTATGATGCTGCGGGCATGCTGGTAAACGCGAATCCTGCATGTCTTGACCTGTTTGGCATAGAGAACATCCAGGGAATCCAGAATTTCTCTCTTTTTGGGGACCCGAATATCAACGATGAACAAAAGAAGAGATTGCACCAGGGAGAGACTGTACAATACCAGGGGCCTTTTGATTTTAAAAAAGTCAAAGCCCAAAAACTGTATCCTACCAACCGGGA
>CAIJED010000056.1 GCA_903819595.1 uncultured Methanomicrobiales archaeon
AGACAACCAGGCCTGAAAATAACGATTAATGATGAAGAAAATTCAGAAAAATTGATCTCCTCAAAAAAATAAACAGTAAGTAACTAAAACAATAAGAATTCTGGATAGAAGCCTTACGGCATTACGTCGGAACAAAAATATCCGGCAGCCAGTAATGGTATGGCTTTGCTTTTGCCGGGTTTACAGTTAACAAATGAATTGCCTACTCCATCGTCATCCGCTGACACGTGTGTTCCTGTTGCATATGATCATTTTCGAATAAAAAAAGTGAGTCGTAATATCGTAAAAAAGGAAGTATGATGAATCAAAAGATAATGGTAACGGAGCCAGAGGCCGGCGAAAATGAGGTGGATACAGGATATCTATCAATCAATATTCCATTAGATTCATCATTTGGTCCCCGGGAAAGAAAATTATTGGACCTCCTGAAAAAGAAGATTCCTGCAAGGGACTGTTATTTTTCCCTGACAGATTCTGAACTTACATTCTGCTATAAAACGGTTGACCTGGACAAAATTAAAGCATTGATCGAAGAACATTACCTGAAAACAAAACCCGATGAAAAGAACACTTCCGGTCACGGGAAAATAATTTTTGACTCACTCATCGATCATGTTGAAAATAACAGGAGTTATGGAATAAAAGGGCGAAAACGAATATATGTGGGCTATAACGAGGAACGAAAAGTAAAAGGGCGAAAAGCCCAGGTCACCAAAAGATGCTCGTATTTTTATGCATACCCTAACAATTTTACCAGAGAAGTCAATGAAATACCGAAAGAATTTGAAAATCAAATATTATGTGGAGATAGTGAATCAGTTCTTAAAAAATTACCCGATAATTGCGTGGACCTAGTCTTCACTTCACCGCCGTACAACTTCGGATTAGAGTATGATACCGGAGAAGACGGGCAACACTGGGAATCATATTTTAATAAGCTATTTTTGATTTTCGATGAATGCATCAGGGTTTTGAAATATGGTGGACGTATCATCGTTAATGTCCAGCCGTTATTTTCTGATTATATTCCCAGTCACCAGATCATCGCAAATCATTTCATGGAAAAAAAACTGATCTGGAAAGGGGAAATTATCTGGGAAAAGAATAATTATAACTGTAAATACACGGCATGGGGAAGTTGGAAGAGTCCCAGCAGTCCTTACCTGAAATACACGTGGGAGTTCCTGGAAGTCTTTTCAAAGGGTGATTTATTAAAATCTGGTCTCCGTGAAAATATCGATATTACCGGGGACGAATTTAAAAAATGGGTGGTTGCGAAATGGTCGATCGGACCAGAACGGAATATGAAAAAATTCGATCATCCAGCAATGTTTCCTGAAGAGCTGGTCGAGCGGTCCTTAAAATTATTCAGTTACCAGAATGATGTAATCCTGGACCCGTTCAACGGCGTTGGAACAACGACGGCTGTTGCAAAAAGACTGAAAAGAAGATACCTGGGAATTGATGTCTCTGAAATTTACTGTAAAAAATCAGAACTAAGGCTTAAAGAACTCCTGGATTCGTATGTTTCTCTCTAATAGACCGGACCACCGGTATACCGCCATTTAAACCCTTTTTACCTAGTCTCAGCAATTAATTATCGCGTGAAACCCGGCAGGGAAAAGAAAAATAAAAAAATTGTGTCCCGTTCATTTCTTTATGGCCGCTTTCACCTTTACCATCATTTCTGGCGGAATGGGGTCCATATGATGAACAGTTTTCGCATGTTCTGCGATCTTCACCATCAGCTCACTTTCGGTAGCAGCTGAAGTTTCATAATTGCAGTCCTTCCCAATACATACAAACGAGGGCATCTTTTGTCACCAGTCTGATTGTATTATTCTATGTCTATTTACGTCTTAGTACATACCCGCCGCGATCTAAGAGGGGCATTTTTTTTTGAAATGAATCGGGTGGATTTATTTTCGAGTCAAAATTTTTGAGCATTGGCGTCACAAATAAATATTTTCCTGCCCGATATCCAAAATGGTTGAGATGAAGAAAGTAGAATTGGAGATCACAAACCGTATCGAAATTGAAAACATCCAGGGATTCATCATCCGGAAAGTAACAAAATTTGGAAATAGTGCCAAAGTTGACTGCCCAAAAGAGTACCTCGATCGTACCGTATACCTCGTTATTTTATAAACGCTTCCGAAATCAGGCGTTGTCACAACAAGAAATTGCGATGATTGATTTTAACCACCAGATGAAAATTCCCCCTATTTGGGAATATTTTATCGCATTCACGAGGCGATGACCCGACCTGTAACACATAGTAGTTCAGGATCATGCCTTTTACTGACGTGCTGGTACTAGTGCATAATGTGGCAAGAGGACCTGGCCAATCTCACGTCTCATGTCCTGGGATAGTTACATAAGGTAATTCCCCCAACAACTCGATAATTGTCATGCTCGAAACGGATAAGAAAATGAAGGGGCTGGATGCCTGTCATATACCGGTCGGCAGGGATTTTATTGCACAGTCCCTGCTGGAGTACCACTTTTTAGAGTGCGACGGTGCGGGGTTATTCATCGGTGATATCGTACGGATACAGGATACAGGTACACCGTTTACATTTTTTGCAAAAATTGTGGGGCTCAGTCATCAAAAATTGGACACGAATCCTGCTTACAATAATTATTATCATCGATCGGGATTTGTTGTTGAAATTAATGCAGTCTCTCTTGGATTTGTCAATGAGACCGGAAAGTTCCAGCCCCCGGGGTGTATCCCTGGCCCAGGGTCATTCATCAGCCGGCCTCTCGCCGGAGATCTCGATTTTATCAGGGACACAATCGGTGATATCGAAATTGGTGCATTAAAATCTGGACGGGGCGTGATCGAAAACATTCCGATAGGAGTCTCAAGCGAAGCAGTGCCACAACATATCGGTATTTTCGGGACGACAGGGATGGGAAAAAGTAACCTGATGAAAGTCTTTGCCGCATCCTGCATGCATCTTGGAAAACTGGGTCTCCTCCTCGTGGACCCCCATGGCGAATATCTTCTCGGGCACGGGAAACCGGGAGTTTCTATCGGATTGCTGAATTATTCAGGTGGAAGAGGCGGATTATCGGTATATTCCACTCGTCCTGCCGAAGAACGTGCCTTGCATGGAATGGAGGAGCTCACCATTGCGCACAACGATTTCAGGATGAATGACCTGGGCCTGATTTTCAGTCTTTCCGATCCCATATGGGAAATTATCGAATCTATTGACCCGTTTCCCGGGGAAGAAATTATCGACTTTTTTGTTACTGAAGGGGTTGAATCCTTACCTTCACCACACCGGCTTACCAGCCAGGAGAGCAGGTACCCCGATATCGTTCATGCACTCCGCGCCGCAAGCAGCGGTAACCTGAAAGCGGTACAGAGCCGGATGAATCTTCTGGTCCGGGAGACTTCGGGGATCCTCCGTCAGAGTGAGTCATCAATCCCCGGAATAATATCAGATTTGATGAAAAACAAGGTTGTGATCATCGATGTCCCGCTGATGGGTGAAAGTACGGAACTGTTGCTGCTCTCTGCGATTACCCGGTGTGTGATGAAAACGTACCAGGAATCGGCCATGGCAGGCGTCAGGGGCCCTGATATGTCCGAGAAACGGGTACTTATTGCGATAGAAGAGGCTCAGCGAATCCTTTCTGCCGGTGGACGCAAGACCCATATTTTCCGTGAATGTGTCACTGAAGGGCGAAAATTTGGCATCGGGCTCTGTGTGATTACCCAGCAACCGAAAAACATCGATCCTACTATCCTTGCCCAGATTAATACGTACATTGTCCTCGGCCTTTCGGACAAAAATGACAGGGCCATGGTCGCATCCAATGCCAAACAAGACCTTTCCTGGATGGATACGGAAATCCAGACACTCAGGAGGGGTGATGCCGTCATCAGTACGGCACGGGTAGTGTTCCCACTGAGTATACGGGTCCACCTTTTCGACCATTATATCCAGTCCCTTGGATAAAAGCGAAATAGAAAAGAATTCGATAATTAATTCAAGGGTGCAACGGAATAAAGGACATCGTTCGGCTATTCACAGCGGTATGCAGAACCAACATCTTCATGGATAGGTTCAGACTGTACTTTTCAGGTACCTGTATATCCTGATGTCAGCATCGCAATCAGTTGGAAAACCCGTGGAGTTTTCTTAAAGGTCTGTAATGTTCATAGTTGCCGAATTCAATAAGGTGCACAGGTCCCGATATAACAGGAAATTTCCTATGGTAAACCTAAGTCAGGGAACAACAGATCAGGAGGGCTGCCAACATCAACCCGGAGGAATTTACGTGGGGCAGTCACTTCACCCGGCGGATCGACCAGAGATCTTGTTGGTAGGTTGGATTTTCTCCTGTCACTCTCTATTCCACAGTGCGACAACCACCCATCATGTGGGACAGTGAGAGGCGGCCTTGATTTTTTTGTTCGGTCCATCTCTGGGGATTCCGGTCATTCGACCGATGCGCACCCCGAAAATGATCCTGATAACAGGTCCTGGTCATCCGGTAGAAACATTCTGATATTAGCAGTGTATCCTGACCCTGCAGAATATTCAATAGGCCCCCGGATGAAGTGATCAATGAAATGTCTGGATAATATTTCATGGGATGGTAGAGAACACGATGAAGATTTCTGCAATGCTCGAGTCAATACGACTGCATAAACCCCTGATTCACCATATAACCAATTACGTTACGGTGAATGACTGTGCCAATATTACCCTTGCCATTGGCGCCTCCCCTGTGATGTCTCATGCATGGGAGGAAGTGGAGGAGATGGTGGAAAATTCAGCAGCCCTTGTGCTTAATATTGGTACTCTTGACCCGTACCAGGCAACATCGATGCTCCTTGCGGGTCACGCCGCAAACAAGCTTGACATCCCGGTCATCGTTGACCCGGTCGGCACCGGTGCAACACGCTACCGGACAGATTTTATGTCGCGACTGATTGAGGAATTGCAGATATCTGTAATAAAGGGGAATGCCGGTGAAATAGGCGTGCTGGCCGGTGCCGATGCACATGTCTGCGGAGTTGATTCCGGGGATGTGAACGGTGACCTACAGGGTATTGCGCGGGATTTTTCCATTAAAACCGGGAGTACCATCGTCATGAGTGGCCCCACAGATATTGTGAGTGACGGCAGGCAGGTCATCACCATCGGAAA
>CAIJED010000057.1 GCA_903819595.1 uncultured Methanomicrobiales archaeon
CATCATAAAGGGGGCACGGCAGCACAACCTCAAAAATATCACCGTCGAGCTCCCACGCGATAAACTAATCGTCATCACCGGCCTCTCCGGGTCCGGCAAATCCACACTGGCATTCGATACCATTTATGCCGAAGGGCAGCGACGATATGTCGAATCACTCTCCGCATACGCCCGCCAGTTCCTTGGATTGATGCAGAAGCCGGATGTAGATATCATAGAAGGGCTCTCTCCTGCAATCTCCATTGAACAAAAAACGACATCAAAGAACCCGAGAAGTACCGTTGGCACAGTAACGGAGATTTACGACTACCTCCGTCTTCTTTTTGCACGTATCGGTGTCCCATATTGTCCTGTCCACAATATCAGGATCGAAGCACAGTCACCGGTCCGCATTGCAGAGAGCATTGCAGAAGAATATCCCGGGCAGGTCACTATCCTTTCACCGATTATCAGGCAGAAAAAAGGCACCTACCTGCAGGTAATCAAAGATTTGAATAAAGAAGGATATGCACGGGTCCGGATAAACGGAGAAATACACCGCACGGATGAAGAAGTCTCCCTTGAGCGGTACAAGAAACACGACATCGACATTGTCATCGACCGTCTCGATTCAACAGATCGCTCACGTCTCGCGGAAGCCTGCGAAAATGCGTTGAAAAAATCTGAAGGACTGGTTATTGCTACAGATGGAGAAGGAAAGGAAACAACGTATTCGGCAAACATGGCCTGTCCCGAATGTGGCATCACCTTTGAGGAACTGCAGCCGAGGATGTTCTCATTCAACAGCCCGTTCGGTGCCTGCGAGGAATGTAACGGTCTTGGTATCAGGATGGAATTCGACGCAGACCTGATCATCCCTGATAAAAAACTCTCACTGGCTGACGGAGCGGTCGCGATGTACCGCAATTTTCTTGACGGCTACCGGAGCCAGCACCTCGGTGCCGTTGCAAAACATTTCGGCTTCTCGGTGTTCACACCCATCCAGGACCTTTCAACTCCACAATACAATGCCCTGATGTATGGTTCCGAAGAGCAGATCAAATTCTCGATGAGCATGAAGAACGGGGATGCCCAATGGTCGCACAAGGGGGCATGGGAGGGACTCCTGCCCCAGGCCACCCGCCTGTATCACCAGACGCAGTCTGAATACCGGAAACGGGAACTCGAGAAATTCATGCGGATATCTGATTGTCTGAAATGCCATGGCCGGCGCCTGAAGGATAAGGTCCTCGCGGTAAAAATTGCGGGGCATTCAATCATCGACATCACCGATTTACCGGTAACAAAAGGCATGGCCTTTTTTTCGACAATAGAGTTAAGCGAAAAAGAACAGGAGATCGCAAAGCAGGTCTTGAAGGAGATCAACGCGAGGCTCGAATTTCTTGAAAAGGTCGGGCTCGGCTATCTCACGCTCTCCCGGGGTGCAGGTACCTTATCCGGTGGAGAAGCGCAGCGGATCAGGCTTGCTACACAGATCGGGTCCAACCTGGTCGGAGTACTGTATGTCCTCGATGAACCCTCCATCGGACTTCATCAGCGGGACAACCAGAAACTGATCGACACCCTGCGCCGGCTCCGGGACCTCGGGAACACCCTGATTGTAGTTGAGCACGACGAGGATACAATCAGACATGCGGATTATGTCGTTGACATGGGCCCCGGAGCAGGGGTTCATGGCGGATATGTGGTGGCTGAAGGGACACCGTTACAGATCGAGCGGAACAAAGAGTCTCTTACCGGCCAGTACCTCGCCAGGACGATGCGGATTGATGTGCCCGGGACCAGAAGAAAAAGTCGTCAGCATATACGGATCACCGGCTGTAGAGAAAATAACTTAAAAAAGATCGATGTGGAGATACCGATTGGCGTATTCACGGTCATCACCGGTGTATCGGGCAGTGGAAAATCCACCCTGATATATGATACACTCTATAAAGCCCTGGTCAGGGAACTCTATAACTCTAAGGAAATTCCCGGGAAATATGAACGACTTGAATATGATAGTGAGATTGACAAGGTAATCGTCATTGACCAGAGCCCGATCGGAAAGACCCCCAGGTCAAACCCTGCGACCTATACCAAGGTCTTCGATGAGGTCCGGAAAATCTTTGCTGAAACCAAAGAAGCGAAGACACGCGGTTACAAGCCCGGGAGGTTCTCGTTCAACTTAAAAGGTGGCCGGTGCGAAGCCTGCGAAGGGGACGGACTGATCAAGATCGAGATGAATTTTCTCCCGGATGTCTACGTGGAATGCGAGGAGTGCAAAGGGTCACGGTATAACCGGGAAACACTCGAGGTGAAATACAAAGGGAAATCAATATCTGACGTCCTGAAAATGACCGTCGAAGAAGCAGCAGAACTCTTTGTCAATATCCCCGCAATCCACCAGAAGCTGGAGACCCTCTCGGCCGTAGGACTGGACTACATCAAGCTCGGCCAGAGTTCAACCACGCTGTCCGGGGGAGAAGCACAGCGGATAAAACTGACGCGCGAACTCGCAAAAAAAGCCACAGGGAAAACGATCTACTTCCTCGACGAACCCACAACCGGTCTGCATTTTCATGACGTCAAAAAGCTGATCAAGGTCCTCGACGAACTGGTCACCAAGGGAAATACCGTGGTTGTCATCGAGCATAACCTGGACATTGTTAAATCGGCAGATTATATTATTGACCTCGGACCGGGCGGGGGCGACGCCGGTGGTGAAGTGATCGCAACCGGCACCCCGGAGGAGATCGCAGTTAATAAGAAGAGCTACACAGGGGAATTCCTCAAAGTCCTGCTTGCAGACCAGCCAGGTTCTCAACAGCCACCGGCAGCGACCATCATTGAGGTGAAACCGTCTGTCGTGAAGTTAAAAGCGGGAAAAGCTGGCAAAGTCTGAGATCCAGCAGGACCAGAAGGGGTTGTTCACCTGTCCGTAGGGGTCCTTCTTCATTCAGCCATGATCCTTCCATGATCATTCGTGGTTACAGAGCAGCGAACTGGTCGGGATTATGGGAAGGTTCCCGAATAAAACACGATGCAGTTCGCAACAGGCAAACGACAGAAAACTGTTAATTTTGTAAACAAACAATGACAGAGATCAGAAGGAGTTGTCTGTTCAACGGCGTCATTGCCTCCGGGTACACCGCAGTATGCTACCGGGATAAGGATGATGATCCAGCATTTGGGTGAACCATGAACGATGCAGGCAAAAGGGCAACAAGGCGGGGGTGCATCTCATACCCCGTTACTTGCCGCGTGGTCCATCGATACAGGGTAACTCTGAATAATTATCCAACCAGACAGGAAAATTTATTGGACAGAATAAAATTCTCATTCCATGGTTTTTTTTCGCTGCCACAATGCCAAGGCCAGAAAACCGGCCAATGTTCTGTCAAAAGGTTACAGATGAATTGCATCATCTGCTCTTTCCACCGGCTCTTGAAAAATCCTGGAATTATTTGTATGTACCCGAGTTTAATACGGGCTCATTTCCTTCCAGTTATCGTTGGTCAGAGCAGAATATTTCTTTCCGTATCCTTTCACTTAAATGCGTCTGCTATTCCCCCCAACCCGATTAGACCCGGTGAAATCTGCACACAAAACCAGCCGCCTGTTAACAGGAGTAACCTGCCTTGATAGACCTGTCCATGGTACCCGAGAGCCCGGGCTGCTATATCTACCGTGATAGTAAGAACACGATTATCTACATCGGGAAGGCCAAAAATTTAAAAAAACGGGTCACGTCATATTTCCAGAAGAGTGACCATGATACAAAGACCACCGCGCTGATCAGTCACATCAGCTCACTCGATTTCATGGTAACGAGCAATGAAGTCGAGGCCCTGGTCCTTGAAAACAGTTTGATCAAGGAGAACCAGCCACGTTACAATATCGATCTGAAGGACGCGAAACAGTACGCCTACATTGAGCTCACGGATGAGGAGTTCCCCTGTATCAGGATTGCACGGCGGGCGACCACAAAAGGTTCGTTTTTCGGACCGTTTGTCTCGGCAGCCGAACGGGACTACGTGTTCTCGGTCGTAAAAAAAGTATTCCGGCTACGGACCTGTAACAACCTCAGGAGGAGGGCATGCCTCCGTCACCATATCCATACCTGTTCAGCCCCCTGCCTCGGCAATCTCACCACGGAAAAATACGGGGAGCAGGTATCAAAGGCGGTCCTGGTATTAAAGGGGCGTGGGACCGAACTTGTCCGGCAGCTGAAAGATGAGATGAAAGCCCATTCAGATTTACAGGACTACGAGGGAGCATTGATCATCAAAAACCAGGTCAATGCCATCGAACGACTGGGGCAGCGCCAGGATATTGCGAGGCCGCTGGATACCGGTGAAGACATTATCAATTACCTCATCAGGGATGAAATGGTATACCTGATGCTCTTTCCGGTCCATTCCGGGACCCTTGCGAACAAAAAGGAGTACGTGTTCGATTACCGGGAAGACTGCATCGAAGAATTCCTGGTCCAGTACTATTCACTCCATGAACCACCGGAGGAACTGGTCGTGCCCGAACCGGCGAGTGAAGCGATGGAAGAATTTTTGTCAGGCCAGAAGGGCAGAAAAGTAACGGTGACCGTACCACAGCGCGGGGCAAAACGGAGGCTCCTCGACCTGGTCAGGTTGAATATCGAGATGATATTTTTCGGTGACGACATTAAACTTCATGAAGTCAGGGATCAGCTTGGGCTGTCTGATCTCCCGAAGGTGATCGAATGTTTCGATATATCTCACCTGTCCGGCACTTCGGTGGTCGGTTCAATGGTCAGGTTCAGTGACGGACGACCGGACAAAAAGAATTATCGCCGGTTCCAGGTCAAAACCGTTGAAGGCGTAGATGATTTTCTGGCGATTGGAGAGATTGTCAGGCGCCGGTACTCCCGGTTAAAGGACGAAGGCAGTCCGATGCCTGACCTGGTCATGGTGGACGGGGGCAAAGGACAGTTGCATGCGGCGGTGAAGGAAATCAAAAAACTAGGGCTATCTCTGCCAGTCATCGCCCTTGCAAAACGTGAGGAGGAGGTCTACATGGTTGGCCACGCACACCCGTTACCCATCGACCGGAAGGAACGGGCTTCATTATTCCTCCAGGAGATCCGGGATGAAGCTCACAGGTTTGCGGTTACATATCACCGTCTGCTCCGGAAAAAGAGATCGATCAAGGGGTAACGAGTGCGTCGAAGGTGTGCCTGGTACCAATGCGAAGCTTTGAACAGGGTATAAATCGGACATGGACATGATGTTTTAGAGGAAGAAAACCTTTCCAAATTTTATTATTTTCAGGGTCGTTTCATCCACTGACCCCGAAGATGGACATGAAGGTGACGGGTTCACACGGTAATCTGGTTCTGTACGAGGATACACATCAGGTGGACCTAATTGATACAGCGAAGTTTTTATGATAAATCACGTATAACATGATTTTTCGGGCATTTTAGCCCGAAATAGGGTTTAAACGAGTTAAAACCGGCCATTCCCGGTGCCCCGTGATGCGGTGAAGAGAGCGCAGGCACTGGTTCCATC
>CAIJED010000058.1 GCA_903819595.1 uncultured Methanomicrobiales archaeon
CTCACTTCCAGGCAACGGCTGCCAGCATTGGTTTTCGAGCTGATCACTTCCATGCGTCAAGCGCATCTCCAACCGACGGGAATATCGTGAAAATTGTGGTAAACCCTGCAAGTTTCAGGATTTTATTGACCTCCTGGGCGAGGCAGCAGAGTCCGAACTTATCACCCGGGTCCCTGAGTTTTTTTGCCGTGGATAGGAGCACCCGCAGGCCACCGCTGCTAATGTATGAAACCTCTGAAAAATTCAGGAGGATTTTGCGTTTTCCTTCCCCCATCAGGGCATTTAATTCCTTCTCCAACTGCGGCGCCGCAGCCGTATCGATCCGGCCGAAGAGTGCAATGATGGCCACACCCTCCTTGTGGCTTGTGGTAGTGTCCAATAGTCCCATCTCCTTAGGTGAACATACGTTAGATCCGCTACATTATAAGGACACCATAATGGTTCCGGGGAACGACCACCCCTTTTTGCCCTGGACGTGGAATGTGTCGTTTTGCCTTTTGCAACGGCGGTATTATCGAATAGCCCTGGTTTTTACCAATACTTTTTGAAAATAACAGGACCAGGGTGAAGCAGATGGCCGACCCAACCTGCGAGGTGTACTATTTGTGCATTTACTGACTATCTTTTTGCGGTAGTCCTCCACTATGGCATTCCTGATGCTCGATGACCTGATTGTCCTGGTTCAGATGATCTGTGTGATCGTTGTTGCCGCCTACCTGTTGACGCGGTGCCGGATCTTCACTGATGTACTTGACGGCCATCCGACGGCAAAGGCCCAGGTCCTGCTTACGCTGATATTTGGAGTACTCTCGATATATGGGACAATGTCCGGCATTACGGTTCTGGGTGCCCCGATTAACGTCCGGGACCTTGGACCAATGGTCGCAGGTCTCACCTGTGGTCCTTTTGTCGGGCTCGGTGCAGGTCTTATTGGTGCCGCATACCGGTTGACAATTGAAGGGTTTACGGTCTATGCCTGCTCGCTTGCCACGGTACTCGCGGGGCTGCTCGGAGGGCTGATCTGGCTTTTTAACAATAAAAAGTTTGTAGGAACCCGTATTTCGGTTGAATTTGCCATCATGATGGAAGGACTTCACATGCTCCTTGTACTGCTGATGGCGACCCCCCTTGCCATGGCCCTTGCATTGGTATCAGCCGTCGCGGTCCCGATGATCCTCGCCAACGCGTTGGGGATGTTTATCTTCTCATTTATCATTACAAATCTCCAGGAAGAACGAAAGACCAGGGGAGAACGGGATAATTATTTACGGGAGATTGAACGGAAGAATACCGAATTACAGATTGCCGCGGATATCCAGAAGAGTTTTCTGCCGTCAGAAATTGGGCCTCTTCCTGGCTTTGACATTGCGGCGATGAGTGTCCCTGCCAAAGAAGTAGGCGGGGATTTCTATGACGTGATCCCGTTTCCAATGGTCGCAGGAAAAGACCGGAAGGTAGGCATCCTGATCGCGGATGTCTCAGGAAAAGGGATCCCTGCCGCCCTGTTCATGGCGTTATCGCGGGTGATTATGCGTGTCAATTCACTATGGCATGTCCACCCTGCCGAGGTACTCCGGGACGCGAACAGTATCATATATGAGGATTCAAAGACCGGGATGTTTGTCACACTCTTCTATGCAGTAATCGATCTGGAACTCAGAACTGTCACCTATGCGAACGCGGGCCATAATCCACCATTGTTATTTCGGGCAGGGACCGGGGTGATCGAGGAACTGATGACAACCGGTGTGGCACTTGGTATTACAGACATGGCAGAGTATACCCAGACGGTGTGTGTTCTTTCCCCGGATGATTGTATACTCCTGTACACAGATGGTATCACCGAAGCAGATAACGAAGCAGAGGAGATGTTTGGCGAAGAACGATTGTGGCAATGCCTGGCCCGTTACCATGAACTGACTGCCCGGGAAATCATGGATTCGGTCCTGCGTGATGTCCGGTTTTTTGCAGCAGGGTACGCGCAGTCGGACGACATTACCTTGATGGTACTGAAGGCAGACAAAGACAAATGAGAACGATGATAAGGGTCCAGACCATGGTTTTGTTATGAAAGGGCGGACTGACCAGACGATCCCGGCTGATATGTCCGGTCTTGTGGATATCCTTGATGGGATCGCGATATTACTCGAGGAGGAGGGGTTTCCCTTTGAACTGATCAGCGATGTGCAGCTGGCGACAGACGAGGCGGTGACGAATGCAATCCTCCATGGTTATGACGGTAAACAAGGCGAGGTGCGGGTTATTGCAGAGGCGGATGACCGGGAAGTGATCATCATTGTTGAGGACAGGGCCCCGGCATTTGACCCGGTCGCGTTCGTATCAAGAGACGTATCGAAAGACGGGGAAGATCGGCCGATTGGCGGGCTTGGTCTGATACTAATCAGGAATGTCATGGACGAGGTCATGTACCGCCGTGAAGACGAGAAAAATATCTTCACGATGATAAAGCGCCGGTCCTGATACATGCAATGGTGAACAGGAGAAAATTTGCCATACATGAATGGTTTTATGGATCTTCAGATACCAGGTTCTTTTTCGCCTCTTTTTATCTCTTCCCGCCGGACCCGGCAGGGGTTCTTCCGGATAATCATGAAACTCCGTTTACATGAGTCAACGTGACCAGTTCCCAGCTCCTGTTGCATGGGTAGGATTCCAGGGTTTATTTCTTTGAACCTGCTGCCCCGACTATCATACCGATCGACTGGGTGAACTCAGGGATCATCTCACCCGGGATTCCAATGACTATCTCGTTATCGGCGATTCCGGAATATTTCCTTGACCCGTCACAACCAAGTGAAAAATTGGGTTGACCCGACAGGTAGGGCAGTGCAGCGGCATCTGAGCAGATCGACTGGATCCCTGCGCAGGAACCAGTAATTCGGCCGCCAAGCCTGAACAAAGAACTCTGGGCCAGTTTCAACATTGCCCAGGGGCTCCCTATGATAATGACTACATGGGGTGTGAACGGAGTTTTCTCAAGCGGGGCATACAAGGTGGCGTAGGTCTCGTTTAGCCCAAGGTGCGGGATCAGGTCGATCGTTCGTTTACACGCGGCGGCACTGTTGAATTTCCCAAGTTTGTAATAGAAATCCCCGCTTTTCAGGGTCGGAGTGATCTCCCGGAGGCCGAGTGCCCATGCGCCCCCATTGCATTCGTGTTTTGAAGCCGTCGCGTAGAAAATTTTCCCTTCCCTTCTCGCGAGGTTCACCATCGAACAATGCCGTTGAAGCTTGTCGATCTCCTCGATCCCGGGTGGAATATCCTCTTTTGTTGCGGCAAATCTGACTGCCACGGGAGATCCTGTCAGTTGAAGGGCATTTTTTAGTATTTGTGAGGACTCAGCATAATTTATCGGGATTTTGAATGGTCCATCCGTCATTCTCACCAGGCTCCCTGGCTCTTTGTTCGGATCATAACAACTCATACGCAAATGATTATTTAAAAGAATACTCTCGTCCTCACCGGGCCTGCCCGGTACCGGTAGGAACCGGTCCCGATTTCCGGGTATTATTCTGTACAACGACAGGGATAGTGTCCACGGACCGTTTCTGACACAGGCCATTTCAATTCCTGTTCCATTCGCGAGTGCAACTTTTCGATTTCCCGTGGCACTTCGAGAAGGTCACACCAGATGTTCAGCCGCGAGACTCCCCACTCGTTTTGGAATCAGTGCCAGACAGGATTTAGCACTTCGATACCATTGAGGCGGCCGATTTCTGTTTCCCCAGGAATTAATGGATAAACTGCCATGAAGACCTGCCTGCCCGGGGGGTTTGGTGGTTCATAAAAGCCGGCGGGAAGTTTCATGGGGGTTATTTGATTGTCGGATATCACCAGGAAAGATCATCTAATGTTACGTAAATTCCCGTAAAAACCTTCAACATCCGGATAATCCCGATGAAGGACCACCCCGTCACCAGGATTTTGATAGTTGCTAATAAAAGTAGTCAACTGGTTTTTCCCCTTCCTAAACGACCAGTAGATCGTATTACTGACGGGAACTGACACGTGCAGTGAATGATTTTGTCCCCCCACGACAACCGGCCGGTTCACCATCGTTTTTCGCCGGCCTGCCAGATGGGGAGATTAATATTTCTCGCGGTCCGCGGATATTGTCGTCTGTTCTGATACGATTACCGGGTCAATTGTTGCGTCGATCAAAATGTCAAAATCGATCTCATCCAGCCATCCGGCTTTCCCGAACATGCTCATGAAACAGATTCCGACAATTGCCGAGTCCTTGTGGCGCCCAAGCATCCGTTTTGCCTCCTTAACTGTTACAGGAACATTTGGCATCGCAAGCCCACCCATGAGAACCTGTACCGCGGGCATCAGCACCATGTGATCCGGAGACACCTGCATCCCGACTCCTTCAACAAATACGATTTTTTTCGCCTGTTCTTCCTTCAGATATGGAACAAAAATCTGTTCAGTGCCGAGTCCCCGGACGGCAAACGCCAATAGTTCGATGAACGGGGTACAGGTACCTGGTACACCGTAATACACCACCTGGTCTCCTTTTCCAAGATGGTTCTTCTCAAGGTATTGCTTAAAGGGACGGAGTATTCCGGGGACTCCTGTGAGAAATGCTGGGTCACTCATCTATGTCACACGAAAGAGAATCGCACTCCCTGGGACTTAATATTGATGGTTTAAAATTTTGTCTGCATCCATACAGGCAAGGTGCCATTCCAACACCTGTTTTGTATAACAGAACATATTCAAGCCAGGAATACGGATTAGTGACACGAAAGTGCAATTTAAGACGAAATCTGACATAAAACCAGAAATCATCCATATTTCTGGGAATTTTGTTTCCTGGTCAGGCCAATCTGAAGTGAGGTGGAGCCCGCCAATGCAGTCAACCACATGTTTTTCCGAAATAGGGTTCGCGCTTTCTATACAATGGGACAGGTCATGCATGCAAAACAGAGGAAATGATAACCAACCCATACAAGGTAGGATTTTGCATTACACTCATCATTTTTTTGGAATGGGCCAGCCGCATCGATTGACTTTTTACCGGGCGACATCCGGGTTTCATTCTTCATTCGCCGATTTAAACGCATCCTTATTGAGATCTGGCTGTTCGTGGTAATCGAGGAGCCTCCTCACTTCATCATACACCTTCTGTTTGTCCTGTGGACCGGTGAAGAGGATCCGGACCCCGTCGATGTCATCCTTTAAGTAGGCCGCCTCATCGTAGACGATGAGCATGATCCGGTCATCAGGACCAAAGAGGTGTTCCTCGGTCTCTCCTTTCATATATCGTTCCCGCTGTTCCCGGGTCGGTGCTGCATATTTATTTTCAAAACGGAAGATGCCCATACTCAGAGTACCTGACCACTGATCTTTTAATACATGGCGTTTCAACAAGGTTGGGTAATGGATGATTTGTGATCCCGGAACCCGTGGTAATGATGCGAAGAAACGACCATGAGATTTGCGATCGGTCCGAAATGGAATCCATTATCAGGGATGCGACAGTCTGCAGGCTGGGGTGTGCCGATGACGGCGTGCCCTATGTGGTGCCTCTCTCGTTCGGGTTCCGTAGTGGAGCAATCTACATCCATTCTGCACCGGAAGGAGAGAAAATCTCCATCCTTCAGAAAAATCCGGATTGTTGTATAGAATTTGATGAATGTCAAAAGGTTGTGCAGGCAGAAAAACCATGCCACTGGGGAATGCAGTACAGGAGTGTCATCTGCCGTGGAAGAGCAATTTTCATGACCAATCCTGATGAGAAGAGGATCGGGCTGAATTGTATCATGAACCATTATGGCGGGTACTCGTACACGTTCTCAGAAAAAGACCTGGGGAATGTCTGTGTGATCAGGATTGATATCCTTGAAATGACGGGGAAAAAAACAGCATGAATATCGGCAAATTGTCATATTGCGGCAGAGTGTTTCATGATCACTGCATGGAACATGTGCACCAGTACTTTCTGGCAGCAGAAGATCGTGAAGGGCAGGATCAAAAACCTGCCGAAACCAAAAGATACATGGAATACCATATCTCCATCCTGACAGCGACCCGATCCCTATGACCTACACTGTCTCCCTTATCTCGACGGAAGAAAACGCAGCCCTATCATTACGGTACCTTAAGTTAGTCCGTTATGAAATCAAGTCCGAAATTTATGGCTGTTGCATAAAACTCCTCTGCAGTGACCATACCCTCAGGGATACATGGGAAGACAATTTTTACTCGATGTCGCAAAACGTGCGTTCGCATGGTCGGCTTTTTGTCTTTAACGACCCGTCATACCAGCCGGATACCGTGCTGTTTGACCCGCAATCAAAAACCGTGTTTATCCTCAATGTGGGATATTATGGATGGATAAAATCCATTGCGCTCAGTCTTACCGGGGATATCCTTGAAGATGAACATGGCATCTGGTCTGTGCACGGGGCATGCCTGGATATTGAGGGAAAAGGGCTTGCCCTGGTCGGTCTACCTGGATCAGGGAAAACAACCCAGACCTATGGGTTGCTGACCAGCCCTGCTACCCGTGTGATATCTGACGACTGGTTCTTCTTCAGAGTTTACGGGGATGATGTCCTCGGTTACGGCTCGGAGAAAAATTTTTACATCCAGGAAGAGCTGGCAACCATCTGGAAAGAGTTCGGCGGACTTGTTTCGGGCCAAACCTACGATTCTGACAGGAGAACGGTTGCTGATGTGAGGTGGGTCATCGGAAAGGGGAGGATCCTGCCCCTGACAACCATAAAAACCCTCATTGTACTCAAACGGGACCCGACAGACCCGGACATGGCAACGTCTCTCGATCCCGAGATCGGAATGAAACTCTTTGCCGAAAATAATTATTTCAACCCACACCTGCTGGTCAGGAATTCCCATAAAATGCATGTAAGAAACGAGTATTTCCATGATCTCCTCACCAGGTCCCAGTGCTATTGTGTAAATACAACGGGGACACCCCAGGAAACCCAGAAACTCATACGTTCACTGGCCAATGTAAAACAGTCATAGTAATATCGTCACATTTTGAACCCGGCGGGGTTGGTGGGATGCAGGAGAACCAGGTGAGGGTCCACTGCAAAACCGGTCCGGCGGGACAAGCAGTGTGGGTGACGATTAGCAGGGAATCATGAAAACCGGTGCACCTGGCAGTACCAGATGATCTCAGCTGCGACGATGACCGGCAGGCCACAGGTCTCTGCAGGTAGAAAGGCGGCGATGATAAATTTGAAACCAGCCAGGACTCCTGCGTACACGGTCCCTGATATGGTACTGCGGAGCCAGATTAATTCTGTCGCCCGGAGGGGTTTACCCGGGAAAGGTGTCGGAAAATCAAAAATGAAGGGACAAATATGGTTATCATTAGCGGATTCCGTTCACTTGAATCGATCGAGGGAAGAATGCGATATGGGGAGACTGGTTGTATCGGCCTTTGCCGCCTGTGGATCCGGGAACCCGGACTCATCCGCCGCTGACAGGGGGGCACGTGGAGTACATCATGCGGTGCATCCTGCGACAAACGGGGATATACCGTTTCGATCAGTCTGCCACTTGCGTGCTACCTGGACAGGTGAGTAGGAGGTCCCGCCATGTCACAGTTTTCCCTGTTCCCGGTCCCACCGTATGACTTTGATGTGAGTGCAAGGATATTTTCAGGGGGTGATCCGGCGATCAGGATATTTGATCATGGGGTGTACCGGCAGGCACTCGACATCCAAGGCAATCCAACTCTTATTGAAGTCAGGTCCACCGGGACTCCGGACTCCCCACGGCTGGAAGTCACCGCTACCCCTGGCAAGGAGGGTGTCCTGGCAGGGGATGCAGTGATCCAGGACGTTGTTTCATCAATGTTCAATATTTACGATGAATTGTCCCTGTTTTACCTCGCGGTACAGGATGACCCGGTGATGGTGGATCTCATCCACCAGTTCTATGGCCTGAAGTCCCCCACTACGCCAACGTTGTTCGAAGCACTCGTAGACTCAATCATTGAACAGCAGATCTCACTGAAAGTAGCAAAGAATATCCAGGTCAGGCTGATTAAAAAAATCGGGAGACGGCTTGAAACCGGGTCTGCCGTGTACTATTGTTACCCATCTCCAGAGGCTCTTGCGGAAGCACCCGAAACATTATTCCGAGAATGCGGGATGACGGTGCGGAAAGGAGAATATATTAAGGAACTCTCCGGCTCTATCGTGACAGGTGACCTGGACCTCGACAAATTCAGGGGGTACGGGGACACCGCCCGGATCATCCGCGAAATGATGGTGATTCGTGGGATCGGTCGCTGGACCGCGGAACTAACCATCATTCGGGGAATCCATAAGCTCGATGCGTTTCCTGCCGATGACGTGGGATTGCAGCGGATCCTCTCACGGTATTACCGGAACGGAAAAAAAGTCAGTAGTGATGAAGCCCGGCTGATTGCAAACCAATGGGGTACCTGGCAGGGTCTCGCCGCGTTTTATTTTGATGTAGCTGAATATCTCGGGGTAGTCCCCTGATCAAGTCCCCCATCAGCGGTGAAGCAGGTCATGAATCTCCCCCTGGTAGGTCCTGTAACATCGACCCGGGGAACAGGTAAAAAGAGAGTGTGCCTCGTGCCAGGTAGTCTCATACCAGGCATGTTGGAATTCATGAATCAGCCACGACTGATCGTGCCCCTTCATCATTTTGCGTGTGTTACGAAGTCTTTGTCATGGGTGAACAGGATAAACATATTAAAACATCATGTCAAATATAATCGACAAATAGTACCGTAAGGATTGCTTATGATGATACCCGGATATGCCTCCATCACCATCGTTCTGTTACTCATGGTCGCCGGTGCCTCAGCGTACGAGATTGCGATCGATGCACCATCATCAATCCAGGTAGGGACTCCGCTTGCCGTGAACGGGTCAACCAACCTCCCAGATGGGGTGAGTATCAGTATCGTTTTGTCAAATGCGGACTATACCACCAATGAAATTGAGACGAAAAACGTTGTCGTGCAGCATAGTGATGAAAATAAGTCATTTTCGTTGGCATTTAATACTACGGGCCTGAAAAAAGGGCAATATAAAGTTGAAGTGACCCCGATACCTGACTTTTCATTCCTTGGTAACTCTGTGACACTCCGCTCGGTTGTCCTGGTTGACCGTTCAGATGAACTGACGATTACCCCTCCGCTCCAAAAAGAATATGATGGATTATTAACAATCGCAGGAAACGGTGCCAGAATGATAAATTCAGGCGTCAAGGTGATGGTCACCAGTTCAAACGGGACACCGCTGCTTGGCCCTGAATTTATTGGAACCGATTACATGGGGTACTTTTCAAAGACCTTCCCAATCCCCGGACCTGGAGATTACCTTGTCAATTTCTCTGATGCCAATGGGTTTATTGGTACGTTTACCTATACGATCGCCAAACAGAGGGATCCCGCACCGGCGCCTGACGTGACGGAAACTACCGTCACCCCGGCACCCCCTCAGGTTCCCACGGTATCTGCGGCAGCGACAGCAAGCCGGGATACCCCGGCGTTCTTTGCGATCATTGCAAATCCAGGACCAGTCCATGTCTTTACCTCAACCGGCACGGACTGGGTACTCGAGTATCCTGACCGGAACGGTACCATTCAACGGGTCCACGAAGCGGGTTCTCTCTATCCCGAATCGCTGATATTCCAGAGCGACGGGAACACAACCTGGGTGAAAGTCTACCCCTTCAAATACGAGGATAATCATACCGTCACGCTCTATGCTGAAAATGCACTGGATGTGCAGGCTTCCAGGAGCGGGGTGGATTTTTTCCCGACCACAATTGCAACGAGGATGGTTCCGGCGGGTGTGCAGACATCTCCATTACCCTGGTTGTTATTTGTCGGGGCGGGCGGAATCGGGACGATGTTTTTGATGCGAAAACGGGATTAACTGACCGGTAACGGTTTCAAGTGAGATAAACAGGACACCTTTTTGCCCTGTTCCGGTTTCTTCGTGACTGGCCGGTATCAGGACCTTCTGCTCCCTCATCTCTCTCTCTTTCTCTCTTTCACGACGATGGATGGATATTCGAAGTCCCCGGTACACAGGATCAAGGGTGATCATTCTACGATGCGAGGGAGGAAAAGGGTCATCTGTTGACCCTCTTCGACTATCCAGGGTGGCGGC
>CAIJED010000059.1 GCA_903819595.1 uncultured Methanomicrobiales archaeon
TACTGTAAGTTCAGGACTCTTCCATTCCTTCATAGTACACCGGACGTTCTGTTAAAGATGAAAATTTTCCATTAATCCGCGCCAGCAGCGGAATAAATAACACCCATTCTCTTTTTCTGAAAATTTTTAAATCGAGAGAAAATATTTATCCTGACTGCATTATGTATCATAGGGTAAAACGAGAATGACTGCAGAGGAACACGGTTTTAGGTTCAATGTTGTTATTGAAGAAGATGAGAACGGGGGTTACGTTGCCGAGGTCCCCTCCCTCCCTGGTTGTCATACTCAAGGCGATACTCAAGAAGAGGTTTTAAAGAACATCAAGGAAGCAATATCACTCTATATCGAACCCCTCAAAATATGACCTTTTTTCATCAGGATCGATTAGATAAAATAGATTGTATTACAACGGTAAAGTAATCGCAGGTGGTTAGATAATCATGGAACCTTATGATCCAAATACCATTATTGGTAAACCATATCGACGCGGGATGTTACCCTATGGCGGGGCCGTTGACAGTCATGGAAGAATAGCCATAGCTGTCAGTGAGGAGCAGTACCACGAAGATATGCAGAAATTGCAGTCTATCGTATGAAATCCACTCTTTTTCTCGATACAACCATATTCTTTCAATGTATTGAAAAAGAACGATGTAAAACGCTACTTAACCATATCATTCACGATGGGTATGAATTTCATACTTCGATCACGGTGCTTGGAGAAACATTAGCACAGATAAGAGAGTGTGATGATAGAAGGGCATACTTATCAAAATTTAATGAACTTCTCGATGATTACGATATACTAATTCATTATCCGAACGATCCGGTGCGTATTCTCTGTTATATCCTCGGTGATGAGGTAACCGATACCAGGATGGTAAGAGAACCTACCGACAGGACGCATTTAGCATATTCAATGGCTTATCGACTTGATTACTTCATAACAACCGACAAGAACCTGATTAAATATTCAATCCCGAAGAAAATTGAAGAGATAGGATTTTTTAAGCCCATCACTCTGACTTTGGAAGAGTTCAGGGACACAATATTGAAGAAATAATGAAGGTCCTTTTACAAACCTCCATATCAGGCCATACGCAGTCGATCGATAATGGGTCTGTATGTTGTTCCTGACACTATATTTTATCGAAAAATGCAACAATCCTTTTTATCCTGTACCACATAATAGATAGAGAAGTTTTCCCAAAGGTGAAAAATGTCATCTATTGTGTTGTTATCAACACCACAATGTTAAATATCACTCCGGGAAATTAATACTGGTATTTGTTACTATTTCCATAGGTGTAAATCTCATGAAAATGCCCGCCAAATTCAAGACCTACTGCCCATTCTGCAGGAATCATCAGGAGCACGAGGTCGAAAAGGTAAAGAAGAGCAAGACGACCGGGCTCCACTGGATCGACCGGCAGAAGGCACGAAGAGGCCATGTCGGGAATATGGGGAAATTCTCGAAAGTACCCGGTGGGGACAAACCGACCAAGAAGATCAATGTCCGTTACCGGTGCAAGACCTGCGGCAAGGCACACCTCCGCCAGGGATACAGAATTGCGAAATTTGAATTGACGGAGTGAGTGAAACAATGGTACGCCAGCACAGGGAAAATAGGAGTGCGTTTATCAAGGTCAAATGTCCGGACTGCGAAAATGAGCAGCTGGTCTTTGACAAGGCCTCCACGAAAGTGGATTGTGTAGTCTGCGGAAAAGTGCTCGCTGAGCCAACAGGTGGCAAGGCAGGCATCCAGGTTGAAAAACTTGCAGTTTATAAGTGAGAGCCGTATATGAAAGGTGATGAATGGCCAGAGGAAGGGGATCTCGTCGTCTGCACGGTCCAGCATGTAAAGGACTTTGTTGCATTCGTCTCTCTAGATGAGTACAACGGGCGTGAAGGTCTTATCCCCATCTCTGAGATCGCAACGGGTTGGATCAAGTACATCAGAGACCATATCAGAGAAGGCCAGAAGGTGGTCTGCAAGGTCCTCAATGTCGATACCTCCCGTGGCCACATCGACCTTTCATTAAAAGATGTCAATGAGCACCAGCGCCGTGAAACGATCCGGGAATGGAAGAACGAGTCAAAGGCAGCCAAGTGGATCAGTTTTGCCGCGGAAGCTTCCGGCGGGTCAGCTGAAGCAATCGGATCTGCATTATACAAAAAATACGGGGACCTGTATACTGCATTTGAAGATATTGTCATGAACGGGGCAGGGGTTGTCAGCGAACTCGGTCTCCCGGGGACAACGGTCGATGCGCTGGTTGCGGTTGCCAAAGAGAACGTAAGAATCCCGAAAGTAACCGTGGCCGGGAATATCATTCTCACCTCGCCAAAGCCGGATGGTGTAAATATTATCCGGCGCGCTCTTCGCAGTGCCGAACCAAAGATAGCGGACGTGGAGATCGAACTTACCTACATCGGTGCCCCGGCATATCGGATCAAGGTCACTGCCCCGGATTACAAGCTTGCAGAGAAGGCAATTGAAAGGGCCGCAAATGCAGCGATTGGCGTGGTAGAACGGGCAGGTGGCGAAGGTAAGTTCGTCAAGAAACCGAAATCCGGTAAGAGTTCATGAGTGGCCATATCAGGCGTTGTGAAAAGGACAAAACCTACACACTCATGAGCCAGTGTCCGGCCTGCGGCGGTGTAACGCGGACAGCTCATCCCGCACGTTTTTCACCAGAAGACAGGTTTGGAGAATTCCGAAGACGGGTCAAAGAATGGAAGACATAACTATCCACTTTCTTGATGATTTTTCTCAGGACGAAGTGGAATCACCCATCCTTATCGAAGGGCTGCCCGGAATCGGTCATGTCGGAAAACTGGTGGCCGAACATATCATTCACGAGCTCAATGCGAAAAAGATCGCCCAAATCCATTCTGTCTTTTTCCCTCCCCAGGTGATTATAGGGGATGATGGCGTAATCCGTCTCGCTAACAACGAGATCTTTTTCTACAAGAGTGATACTCACCAAATTCTCTTCCTTGTGGGTGATTTTCAGAGTACGTCCAATGAAGGTCATTACCTGCTCGCTGACCAGTACCTGAAAATTGCGGGTGAACTCGGCGTCCGTAGGATCTACACCCTGGGGGGTTTCGGTGTAGGCCACCTCGTGGAAGAACCGAGGGTGCTTGGGGCGGTCAACCTGATTGGATTAAAGAGCGAGGCGGAAGAAGCCGGTGCAATCTTTGATAACGGGGAACCGGTAGGAGGAATTATCGGGGCTGCGGGACTCCTCCCCGGCCTCAGTGCGAACCGGAACATTGAGGGGATCTGCCTGATGGGGGAGACATCAGGGTACCTTGTCGACCCTAAAAGCGCCACCAACCTGCTAAAAGTACTCTCGACACTCATCGGTATCCAGATCGATGAGACAACGCTGGTGGAGCGTGGAGTTGAGATGGAGCGGATGGTACAGAAACTCATCGAGGCCGAACGGGGCTCACAGGACGACGAACTGAGATACATCGTGTGATACATGCACGTGAACGCCGACCTTCATATCCACTCCTGTTTTTCGATGGCCAGTTCACCGAAGATGGTCCCGGAAAATCTTATCCACAACTGTGTAACGAAAGGGATCTCGGTCCTCGGTAGCGGGGACGCTCTTCATCCCGAATGGCAGTCTATGTGGGCCGATCACCTGGAAAATAACGCAGGCGTCCTTGTTATCCCTACGGCAGAGGTGGAAGACCAGAAACGGGTCCACCATCTCATCCTCATGCCGGATTTTGAGGGGTTTTCTCAGCTCCGCACGATGCTTATCCCGTTCAGCAGGGATATTCTGACCGGTGGAAGGCCACATGTCCACCTCCAGGGCAGCAGGATTGCAGAGATGGTCCATTCCCTTGGCGGCATGATCGGCCCTGCCCACGCATTTACTCCATGGACCTCTCTTTTTGCATATTATGACCATATCAATGAATGCTATGGCGGGGAAAAGGTGGACTTCCTCGAATTGGGCCTCTCCGCCGATACTTCCTACGGGGAGGCAATCCCTGACCTTTATACCATTCCCTTCATTACAAATTCAGATGCCCACAGCCCGGACCCTGCAAAATGCGGGCGGGAATTCACGAGGTTATCCCTGAACAGGTACACCACAAAAGGAGTGCTCTCATCCTTAAAGGCAGGCCATATTGAGATGAATGTGGGGTTTTTTCCTGAAGCGGGGAAATATAACCGCACTGCCTGCACGCGATGCTATAAACAGTACAGCCTTCCGGAAGCCAAAGAATTCCGGTGGCGGTGCCCGAAAGACCGGGGCGTGATCAAGAAAGGAGTCCATGACAGGGCACGGGAACTCTCATTCGGGACCCCTGTGAAGCGGGCGCCCTATCTCCACATGATACCACTAGGGGAGATCATCAGGGCAACGCTCAACACTTCGTCAACCACGACAAAGAAATGCACCCATTGTTATGAGCAGCTTATATCCTCACTGGGAAACGAGATTGCAATCCTCACCACAATACCAATCCAAGAAATCAGGGAGATCGACCGCATCACCGCTGACGCAATTGATTCATTCCGTAGTAACCGGATTTCTCTCCAGCCTGGAGGTGGCGGGCGTTTCGGGACTTTTACCTTTAACTCCCGGGATCATGCGTTGTGAGACCGGGACTTATGTTTTCCGGGACCTCCGTGATGGACACAAACTATCCCCGGAGAGCTGACTCCTGAGTAACTATTATTGGAGTTGCAGGACAATTTAATCAGGATGTTGAAGGTTCACCGGGATATTTGTGGCTACTGCGGGTGCTGCGTATCGGTCTGCAAAGAGGGGGCACTTGAACTGATCGATGCGTACCTCGAAGTAGGACCAGGTTGTACAGACTGCGGTGTCTGCGCAAAGGCATGTCCAGTCGGGGCACTGGAGGTCGGGCGCGAATGAAGAAGCACTATGATCTCCTTATTATAGGGGGAGGGCCGGCGGGAGCAATTGCCGCAAGGACTGCTGCAAAAGCAGGTCTTTCTGCCTGTATTGTTGAGAAAAGACCTGCAATTGGTGCTCCGGTCAGGTGTGCCGAGGGTATCGGGATAGAAAGCCTTGCAGAGTTTGTTAAACCGGACCCTTGTTTCATCTCTGCGGAAATGCAGCGCGCTGCGATTGTTGCACCTGACGGCACGACCATGATACTTGACTCAGAGAGTGCCGGTGGGAAAGTCGGGTATGTCCTTGACAGGAAAGTCTTTGACCGTGAACTTGTCTGGCAGGCCGCTGAAGCCGGGGCCGACGTGGCAGTCAAGACGCGGGCGAGTGCACCGATCATGAATGACGGAAAGGTCTGCGGGGCAACACTGGAATTCTGCGGGACAAAAACCGATGTGATGGCTGACGTTGTTGTTGCCGCTGATGGTGTAGAGTCTAAATTCTCAAAATGGTGCGGGATCGACACAACTGTGCCACTCAGGGAGATTATGTCGTCGGCACAATACATCGTGACCGATATTGATATTGACCCACACTGCACGGTCTTCTGCCTCGGAAACAATGTCGCACCCCAGGGATATCTCTGGGTATTCCCGAAAGGCGACCGCACAGCAAACGTGGGTATCGGGATAAGCGGAATGAAAAGCGGGACCGGGCATCGGGCAAAAGACTATCTTGACAGGTATATGGCCGCAAAATTCCCTAATGGTAAGACGATCGAGTGGATCGTCGGTGGAGTGTCAGTCTGCCGGCCTCTTGCCTGTACTGTGACCGACGGGCTTATCATCACGGGTGATGCGGCCCGTGTCGTAGACCCGCTTACAGGAGGTGGCATCTACAATGCGATGTATACCGGAGACCTTGCAGCAAAGATCGCAATTGATGCGATCGAAAAGGGAGACACCAGCAAATCGGCCCTGATGCCTTATGACAGGCAGTGGAGAGAATCAAAGATGGGTCAA
>CAIJED010000060.1 GCA_903819595.1 uncultured Methanomicrobiales archaeon
GCACCGCGCAATCGAGATAACGCAAAAGCAGGTCCTCGTCAGGGCCACCCCGTGCGGGCCGGTTCGTCGGGATCGGAATGCCGCCAGCATCGCAAGCTTCGGTATAAACAGGGAACATTGTCATCACCAATCACACAGATTTTTTCAATACGTATGCTCTCCCGGACATCATCCAGCAATTCGTAACTGTCAATTGAAGCATCGTTGAAGTAACCCGTGAGCAGGTCCTTCGCCCTTTCAACAATAATCCTGCGTTTTACGACCCTTATATCCTCAATGCTTTCTACTTCTACATGAGCGGCACAGGGTCCGATACGATCAATTGTCTCAATTGAAGCCGCAAGTATCGCTGTTTCCGCACGGTCAAGAGATGACGAGATCAGGAGTTCTCCCTTTGTCTCTCCTTTCCTGCTGGTCACCTGGACGTCTATTCTTCCTACACGCCCGGTGCGCTGTAAGTCCCTGAGGTCGAGGTCTTCGCCGAGCAAACCTTCAGTCTGGCCAAAAATGGCGCCGACTACATCAGGTTTCTCGACCACCCCCTCTGCAGTGAGGTGGATGTGAATAAGGTACTTGGTAGTATCAGACGAATACG
The DNA here is from genome assembly GCA_903819595.1 of uncultured Methanomicrobiales archaeon. Lineage (GTDB taxonomy): Archaea > Halobacteriota > Methanomicrobia > Methanomicrobiales > Methanospirillaceae > CAIKOD01. The sequence continues at coordinate 596 of CAIJED010000060.1, forward strand.
TAGTAATGCACCCCCATGTGTCAGGCAATAATTCATACGCGTGATCATAGGTAGTTCCTAGTGGTATGCAGGATCTAATAAAATGTACCGATGATGTGCGATGAATCACCTGGTGTGTTGCCTGCACGTGAAGATATGTCGATTCCCCCGTGACGAGTATCCTGGTAAAATTCACACAACCGACGGGTCATTTTACCTCGATGGTAGCAGCCGTGTTTTTTGCGCTCTTCGACAATCCGGACTCTTTTTTTAGCATAACCGGGTTTACCAAAAAAACACCTGTAGAATTGACTCTTCCCGGGATTAAATCAGGATGTATATTCCGTCCAACAGGTGCATCGGAAGTTCATTTTTTTCCCAAAAAAATTCCCGGTAGGACCTTAACGAGTGTGTTGGATGCCGGACATTGTCTGTTTAAACATTGGAAGATTTATCAGATTATGATCTCCAATTACCATATGGCAATGTGGATACCGACGATATCAGGGACAACAGGCCCTTACGGTTAATCAAAAAAAGGAATGATAATGCCCTTGCTCCAACTGATCCGGACACACAATCCGGGAAACTTCTTCTTTGAATAACAAAAAATTCTTTTTCCCGATTTCGTAACCCTTAATACATGACAGGACCTTGATTCACCGGGGTCAGCCACATACATGAAATATACTAATAAAATCGTTGCAGGAATGCTGATGTTTACAGGGACTGCGATATTTATTTTTGGATTTGTCCTATCCGGTTCATTGTATGCGGGGTACCATGAAACACAGGTCATCAGCGATCTTGGTGTGGGTCCCACCGCATGGCTGTTCAATACATCTGTTTTTATTTTTGGTATCGCTGTTTTGATCAGTGCATACCTGCTCCTGAATATCGGGATTCAGAAACATTTTTCCATACTTATCGGTCTCGCGGGGATCAGTGCATCCTTAATCGGGCTCATCCCGGAAACACAGGGTGTCCCCCATGTCATAGCCGCGGCCATGATATTTTTATGTGGCGGGATGAGTGCCCTGATCGGATACCAGGTATTCAGAGGACCATTTTCAATTATCTCCCCTGTATTAGGGGGCATCACACTCATTGCTATTGTCCTTTTTGCATCGGGCAACTACCTGGGTCTTGGAATTGGAGGCATGGAACGGATGATTGCATACCCGCTGATACTATGGATACTGGGGGCAGGAGCCTACCTGATGTCCCCGGGGAAATAAAAAAAATGGTCCGGAGCAGTTACGCTCAAATTTTCAAAGGTGGGCCACCATTCGATCAGAAGGTTATGATCAACAGATAGCAGTGATGGAAATGGGTAAACCAGAAAGACTCAGTTGAGAATTTTCCGTAAAAAAATCACTTCAGGGATTTTACAGACCAGGGCATCCGTGGGTGTTACGCCGTACCGTTCTGTACCGATGAAATAGTCGAATAAAATTAACTTCCTCTCAGTTCCTCATCAATCATCGAAATAAGGGCTGATGGGCTCGTTGGTTTTTGTATAATATGATGGATGAAAATATTTCTCCCTTCCAGTTCTTCACGGACCTTGTTCTCTGGCAGGCCAGAATAGATGATGACTTTTACATTTTTTAACTTCGAATCACGGTGAATCTTTGAGAGGAAATCAATCCCATCCATACCGGGAAGCTTGATATCAAGGAGGATCAGGTCAGGGGTTGATACCTTCATCAGGGTATCTAATGCCAGTTCTGCCGAGTTGGCAATAAGCGTATCATAGCGGGCAAGGTACCTGATGAAGTAGGCCAGGCTATCAGCAATGTTTTCATTATCTTCGATAATAAAAATTAGTGTCACCTTAATGTTGCCCCTTTTTGTTATTGGAAAATCCGACCCAGATATGGGCTATATTGATTAGCGACCCACCGTTCGACACAAAGTCTACTTTTTTTTCAAAGTATAAATTTTCTTCCTTTTACATCGGTTTCCCTTAAAAAGGGTCTCCAACCAGAGAATGACGATTACCACTTTCTGTACGATTGAAATATCCTTAATCCAGTCACCAAAAATTATCAATTCCATCACCCTGCGATGGAATTTTCGGACCTTCCATTGGAGTTAAGATAGTTCCATTTTCAAAGATTTTTTTAAGTATCATACATGGAACCAACGATAAAGATTCAGAATGGGCTAAATAGGTAAGAACAATGGAAATGTGACCGTAATTAATTGAAAACGATGTATCTTATTTGTCAGTGGTTGCCCGTTTTTGTATCCGGGATGCCACGAGATGGCAAGGTCCGGAGATCAACAACTTATCCGGGAACAATGCCGATTTTAACCGTACGGGCTGCATCTTTCTCAAGCGATTTATCTGCTAACAATCTGAACGGCAACATGGACAACAGGAGCACTGACAGCCCCGCACTCATTGGTTCGAGGCACAGCTTTAATTTCACAGGTAACAGGAGGACGGGAACCTGGAGTTACGGGTTCTCGGGATGACGATGGACCATGAATCCGTGGCAATTACCGGGCAACCCAGTCAAACACCGGCCGGTCACAAACCCTCTCCGGTACTGGTAACCGTTTTACCGGACATCACAACATGGTTACCGATGCCTGTTCATCGATATACCAGAGTGGGACACCTGGCAGATAGAATACCAACTAACACCCGCCCGCCCTGCTTCGCCGCCCACCCCACACTCCGACCCGTGGCATGTCAGACTCATACAGCGTTGCCATCCCTGCATTCCCGACATGGCCAGGGCTGAAATTGTGAATAAAAGTACAAGTCTCTTCGGTGAAAATTTGATGCCGGAAAATATCAATTTGGACGGGTATCTGTCTAATAATGTGATCATCTGTCAATTGTTATACGATACAATAATCTTCTGTCGTCCGGGCGTTATCTGTCAACCATCATCATTATCCGCTCAGATTGCGCATATAGTGCTGATGCCGGACCAGGACATTTTCTCAAGAATTGCACAGAAATCAAAGGAGAAAATGACTTTTATGCTTTCTGATGTTTTTTTGGATGTACCTGGTCCAAAACAGGACAGATACCCAGAGGACATGATTGAGAAAATTAACAAAGTACTGCCTGCACTTGGCCTTTCCATGAAAAAAACAGGGAATGATTATGAACTGTCCACCTGTGTCACCCGGCCGGTTAAGGACCCACTCATTCTGACACCTGAAGATAAATTGCGTTTGTGGAAATTTTTCAAAGAGCCCGGAGTACCCCGTGTACTGGACGAGTTGATCAGGGAGTTCATCACAAAAAAGACCGGTAAAAACTGGGATGATCCGGTCATTCTTGAACGGATACGACAGGCAGTTATCGCCCAGAAAGGGGATTACTGGCGCGAAGGAAAGGATAAATTAGTCAGGTATGAACAGGGATATCGCATTTTTTCATATCTTGCCTACCAGTTCCCGGTTTATTTTGTCCAGTTTGAACATATCTTACGAATGCTGGCCTCTTCCGGACTCTTAAAAGAGGATATGACAATCCTTGACATTGGAAGTGGTCCCGGAGTCGCGGCGCTGGCAACGACAGATTTTCTCTCACGGACCGGACATGGAAACGCGATACTCTATGCTGTTGAGATTTCGGGGGAACAGCGGGAAGCATTTTCATTCCTCACACGCAGGTTTGCTGACGGTGTCGCCGGGATCACGATAAAAGATCCGATTCCTGGAGATCTCACTACGATCCCTATCGGGGATCTCCCAAGGGAAGTTGACCTCCTGGTATTTCAGAATGTCTTAAATGAACTCTCCGGACTGACGATCGCGGAAAGAGTCGCAAGGGTTAAGGATTTATCACAGGTGTTATCTCATGACGGAGTCATAGTGATCACCGAACCCGCCGACCTGGTCAATTCACTGGCAATGAGGCAGACAGTTCAGCAACTCGCATTCTCCGGGCTTGTTGTCATTGCCCCCTGTCACCACAGCTGGATGAAGAGCTGCGATTCCCGCCAGTGTTGGAGTTTTATCGGGAAACCACCGCTTCGGCCTACCCGGCTGATGGAAATGGTTGCATCGTGCAAGGAATCATATCGCTTCCTCAACACGGATATCAAGTATTCCTATGCGGTCCTCAAGGCAGCGTCTCTTCCTGCCACGCAACAGTATTCCACCGGAGTGCGGAAAAAGACTGCCGCATTATCTACGTTATCACGTCATGTCGACCGCAGGATCAATATTTGTGCTGCAGTAATGTCCGGTGACCTGGGCAACGACAAGACACACCTGTGGAAGCTCTGTGACGGGACCCCCCAAAAACCCGTGTATGCAGTGATGCCTGCCTACCATCTTTCACGTGAAAATGAGTACCTGTTAAAAGCAGGGTATGCTGAAAAAATTACTATCCAGGGGACACTGGTCAGGTTCAACCCGCACCATGACTCCTATAATCTCCTTATTACGAGAATCACAAAGATCTCGCCAGCGGGCGATAGTTTACCATTGCATTGAATTCTAAAGACGGTCACCTGCCGTTATCTGAAGTGACCCGGGATTACCAGGCAGCGAACTCAAATCACTTCCACATTCGATTTTTCCATTCGTCAGACTGTTCATTTCGAATAGTAATCTTCCATTTTATTAGGGGTATTTTTTCGATTGATCTCCCTGGGCGGGTATTTGTAATTTTTGAAATTCGACGATGATACCAGCAATTGTCCA
>CAIJED010000061.1 GCA_903819595.1 uncultured Methanomicrobiales archaeon
GTTTTTTTATTGGTCCCGTTATTCGATACGGAGTATATCATCCACTGATTGTACACGGTTATTTTGGTATTAAACGGGCACTTGCCTGTGATGTTATCATGACGGCAGGTTCCGGCACTCGATGGCCGGTAGCCTGAAATCGTATCTGTCCACGAGGTCCCTTCTGCGCTCGGAATATGATTGTGATGGCAAGTCTTAAAGGACCACTCATTCAGGTCCCTTACCGAACTGGATCCGCCATATCCCTTTCGACACCGTCATCTCGAACCGGGCCCCCTTGCCCGGCTCGCTATGTTCCCGGGTTGTGATCCCAGTGATGTCAAGGATCTCCCGCGAAAGGGCTAACCCAAGCCCGGTGTTCTTCCCGAACCCACATACGAAAATCTTTTCCTTGTCAGCACCCCGTTCAGCCACTCATCAACGAGCCTTGCGTTTCCGCACTTATACCCCCAGTATACGGGTCTGTCAATGGTTTTATCCTTTATTTCTCTCCCGATGACTCCAGTTCCCGTCATGATCAGCGCAAAATCCCATGGCTTCCCAGAAACCGATAGCTTCATAACGGACCCTGTTTGCGACGATAATTTTAAAATGGCCCTTGCAATAGTTCACAAACTCCCTGCCACAGCCCTGCCCCTCCCATGCAGGATAGATGTTGAGCGAGTAGATATTGATAGTGGCATCTCCTATTAAGCAGCGGGCTTTACCAACACGGGTGCCGTCGATCGAAATATCTGCCCAGTCGTACTCAGAATGTTGCTGTTCTTTTGGAAGAAATGTAATCGTCAGCGTCATCTGAAGGAAACCTCACCAGCCCCAAGGAACCCCTGATTGCGGATTTCATTGGTAAAACAACATCAGGAACTGTCCCGCTGACTGTCGGATTTACCGACATGAGTATTGGTGGACCGGAAACCTGGAACTGGAGTTTCGGTGATGGGACATACTCAGACGTGCAAAATCCAATACATGGTTACACATATCCCGGAATCTATAGTGTCAGTCTCTACGTAACAAACAGTGCATGTTTCAACAATACAATGGAGAAAAACGCGTATATTACCGTTAATCCTGCACCGAAACCAACATTCCTTGCAGATTTCACCGTCTCACCCGTCACTGGGACTGCACCTTTGACGGTGCAATGCACTGATAAGTCCATCGGAAACCCGACTTGGTTAGTCTACGATTTCGGGGACGGAACGAATGTAACGGGCCCGAATCCGACACATACCTACCAGTTCCCGGGAGTTTATACGATTACCCTGTCCATAATGAAATATAACACTACTTCCTAGTCCGTCATGAGCAGCACAGCAACAAAACCGAATGCAATTACGGTGAACAGTGTACCAGTTGTACCCCTGGTTGCTAAATTCGCTGCATCACCCGTGACCGGTACTGCTCCCTTGAAAGTTTCGTTTGTGGATCAGTCATCAGGATCTCCAACGTTCCTGAATTATGATTTTGGGGATGGTATCAATGCAACGGGGCAAAACACGGCCCATATATACCAGTTCCCGGGTGTCTACAATGTAACCCTGACCATCCTTAGATTTGACCGCAATAGCGGGTTGATGTTCAGTAATGCGGTTGTTCAAAAGGATCTCATTGTAGTCAATAAAATATGATTCCACAATAGTCTATTTTTCATTAGCGGTGGTACCGATTCGGTGTAACTAATTTAACCGTGTTAGAAACGTATCCTTTTTCATTCGGTGGCTGGTAGCAAACCCCTCTCTCACCCCCTCACCCCCCCCTTCCTCTTCAACTTCTCAATTAAACCCATCACCCGCTCCTTCGCCTCATCGGTTGCAACAACATCCTTCGTAATAGCGATATTGACAACATCCCCTTCGTTGATCCCAGCCAGAAAACCCACCGGCAAATTGAATGTAACCTAGGCATCCCTACATAAAAAAATAACGGCCAATTCTCCCTCAATCCGATCTACCGTTGCTGTAATTTCCATCGTTATCCCTCACAGGCAATACCATTCTTATCTCCATCCAACTGATGAATATCACCTTTGCCTAATGATATGCAGTAATCATAGCAGGCCTGGGCGGCATCATGCCCTGAAAAATCCTTGCAATGATATCGATTATAAGAGCAGTCGCAGACCGCGAGGAAGAACCGCTATATACTTGCCGAGGTGCGGATCCACCGGGTCTTAGACTGGATGGCTCTTTCCTCCTCGCTGACTGCGGACCTGCAATAGTGGCTGGACAAAATCAGTGAACATCTGATTGCTAACTTTTCCATCAGTAAGGACGACTTTGCTATCATCCCGATCTTTGTCAACGAAGGCGGGAGGGGAAGGGCGAACCGGGTTTTTTACGGGGAGTTGACGGTACTGATCCAGCAATGGAATGAGCCGATTGTAGCCTGACATGTCAGATATTTCGGTATGCAGAACGGCGATGCTCGATGGTGATCACAAAAATGATCAGATGACCGTGATCGATTGTCAGGATGATACGGTAGTGCCCGACCCGGCACGAATAGAGCGGGACTTCTTCGTGGCCCTGGAGTTTTTTGACGAGCAGCCACGGCTCAGTTTCCTGTGCGAGCTCGTTTAAGGTGGTGCGGATGCGACGTGCATCATTTTTTGGAAGGTCGAGTAGATCTTTCTGCGCTCTCTTGTTGAGGTGAACGGTAAACATTTTTAGATCCCGTGGTCATCGCAGAACTCGTTGAGCTCACGGGTTTTTCCATTCCGGATATCAGCGAGCCCTTCTTCAATTGCCTTGAGGGTCTCTTCGCTGATGGGATCTTTGTCAGTCTGGGAGGAAATAAGCCGGGTGATCACTTCATCGTAGGTCTCACGAGGGTGCACCCGGAATTTCGTGAGTGCCTCTTTGGTCTCTTTCCGGATCCTGATGGGGAGAGTCTCCATGTGTATTAGTAGTATGGATGATTTTATCAGGCTACTGGTGTATGCATGGTGATGCATACTGGTGATTGCGCAGGGTTAATGCGGGCACCGGTATTATCCGTATCCGCATGAGCGATATAGTCCAGAAACTCTGGTGATTCTGCTACACGCTCCGGCATGACGGGATCGATTACTGGGATTATATCGAGTAGATCACCTCTCACCTCTTCATCACGATGGGTGATAAGCGGAGTGTTGTACTTCCTGATGGCTGCGACTGGAAGACGCTTGTTTCCAAATCCTGCATCGACCTGACGGATCACGATGTTGAGTTCTACGGAAACTCGGATCGCAGCAGAGCCTGCTCGGCGAAATTTTTGCCGGCGCTCTCTCGCGTTTCAAGAACTCGGTGAACGTAATGCACCTGATTGGTCTCGTCGATGAGACTGAGTGGACCGAGCTTAACATCGATATGAAATGGGAGGCGTTTCTAGGACTTTTAGAGAAGGCGGCAAGCGAAGGGAAGAAGGGTGCCGGGCAGTACTTCACGCTGCGTATCCTGATCCAGTTGATTGTCAAGTGCATGAAACCCGATCCCCGGAAGAGAGCTGACTTAACGATTAGCGATCCCGGTTCCGGTACCGGCGGGTTCCTTGTCTGCTCGTACGAGTGGCTGCTGGAGCAGTCGAAAGGTGGGGCACTTGACCGCGATGTGGCCCTCCGCGTGAAGAAGGGCACCTACTTCAGGCATGAACTGGTTGCCCGCCCTCGAAGGCTTGCGCTGATGAACCTGTTCCTGCACAATGTCGAACCATCGATCCGATACGGCAACTCGATCTACGAGAACCCTGACAGCCGGCGTGGGCTACGACTGAGCGTGTGGCGGCGGGCTGGCGACCCAAGTGGTGGACGCAAGCGATGTTGGGGAAGGCGTTTCGGGGTGAATTGATGACATGTGATGCCCTAGTGCCTATCATCCATAAGCAATAAAATACGGGTACGTCGTACCGTCGGTTGTCACCGTTACATCACCATTCACGTCGGTGCAATATACCGCCGTTCCTACCTTGGCCAGGCGACCAAGTGTTGCTGATGTTGGGTGACCATAGAGATTACCAGCCCCGATTTCGATGACGCTGATCTTCGGATGTACTTTGGTTAGGAATGTTGAGCTGGATGACGTAGCGCTGCTATGGTGCCCGACCTTCAGAATGTCGGCCTGGATCCCCTGATTCTCACAGTGAAGGAACCGTAA
>CAIJED010000062.1 GCA_903819595.1 uncultured Methanomicrobiales archaeon
ATTTCAGAACACTCCGTTTTTCCTGCCCAGGAACCGGTATTTTTTTACATAACAGAACCTGATACCAGTTTCATATTTTCCACAATGCAAGGATAATATAACTATTTTTATGTGCAATTAAGCGAAAATAGCTCCCTCATGAAAAAAAGTACAGTAATTTTTACCCTTGTTATCGTGGTGATACTCATCATCGCCTCAGCTGTCGTCCTGTCATCCTTATTCAGGCCTGCCAGGGCGAATGTCTTTTCAGTGACTACTGACAAGGACCTTTACCATTCAAACGACGTCATGATGATGAAGATCCTTGTCAATTCCACCGGATTTACTACGGATACTTCCCTGAAAATTGAAGGCATTACAGATACCTTCGGTCAGACGCGGTTATCGCATGCCATGCGTGCAAACCTTACACCGGGTGCAAATATTTTCCTCTACGATTATCATCTCCCGACTTGTTCGAAATGCTCAGGACTTGACCCGGGCACGTATCCACTGAATATTACACTCGAAAAGAATGGGACTGTTGTTTCAAATATGACAATTACAGTCAACTTAGAACAATAATTTTTTTTAAGGCCCTATTAATAACAGTCTGGCCCCGAGAGCGTTGTGATCAATCCTTGCATTCCTGGTCAAACGTTTCATTCTTGGATGAACCTGCGATCTCAAAACCTCTTTCTTTGATTGCAGATTCACGTTGTATGGAGGAATTACCGGAACTCCATGTATCAGCTGATCATTCAATCGGGAAAGAAGCGTCTTCGTCGTTATTCTTGAAGGAGAGTCCTCTATTTCACTAGACATGAGGGTCCTCTTTTTTACATAAAAGATTCGAGAATTTCCGGAAACACTCATTTCTCTGCCGGGAATTTTCGGCTGATGTTGAGGTACTCTCTTCATGTATGATATCTGTTCAGAAATTTTCCACCTTATATCAGGTAGTATCCGAACAATCCATCGTAACAAAAAGAAACGGGAAGAGTGTTCATTCATATTTCGTAACCAGTGTTAAAAGACCATATATGGGACAGGATGAACCAATAACGGTTGTATATAATTTGGATATGAGATACTTCTGCACCCCGACGTCCTTATCGAGGTTGATTATTCAGTGATATGGTGCAGGAACTAATTTTTTCCGGTGAATTGCAAAGCACCCGGGGATTTGGAACTCCATTGGAACAAGCAGGAAAAGCACAGACACCAATTCTTTATGCAAGTACCTGTCAGCTCTTTTCCGATGTTTTCCCCCTGTACCTGCACTCCGCGTTGAGACACCATTCCCGGGCGGCGAATCTGTTGGATATTCAGGGGAACGAAGGACTGCGGTACCAGAGAAAAAAGCAAATGATGCAGGTGGTGCCCACTGCCGGTTCTGCCCGCAGTCCCGGCACCGGAGAACCATACACTCAAATCCCTGGTTTTCGCTGGTGAATCCTGCATAAAGGAGTATTACAGCCACTTTTACCAGGACCAGTTTGTTTATTTTGCCATTAGATCAGCGGAATGTTCCGGTTGTTTTATGAAATATCACATACACACACCTCTCATAGAAGTAATTTGAGGAGAAAACCTGCCCCGTGATGGACTACATTCCCGAAGACCATAATAAGCCCGATAAAAAACACACTGAACTGATGGGTAAGGTGATCAGCCTGAAAGATCTCGTTAATTACGCAGACGGCACTGTAGCGAGCCGGATGATCATCAACCACAAAACCGGGAACATTACCCTTTTTTCCTTTGATGAGAACGAGGGTCTATCCGAGCATACCGCACCATTCGATGCCGTTGTGACCATTCTTGATGGAGAATGCGAGGTGTGGGTGGCGGGACAGACATCCCTGATGAAAGAGGGTGAGACAATAATATTCCCGGCCAACGTACCTCACGCCCTATCGGCAATTACAAAGTTCAAGATGAGCCTTACGATGATCAGGGAGTGAAAAAAAACATGGCAGGCGATGAGAAAGACGGGTACTACTGCTCGATTTGTGGCGGCATTCCCCCCGATAAAATCAAGACCCGGCAGCTCTGTATCGACGGGAAAGAGACCGGCATCGACCACCTGGATTCCATAATTGCAGAGGTAAAAAAACTCAGACTTACCCAGGACTCTGATATCGCACTCGAACTTATAAAGCGGGTCAATGTTTTCAATTATGTCCCATCAAAGAAAACAGAACAGTATAAGGACGCACTCATGAAAGAATACAAAGCCACGATGGAGCACCATGTTTGACCGGTGACCAGGTACCACCGACCAGCGGACACCAACCCTGACAATTAAAAAATGCCCACAGTGTGGTGAGAAGGTGGAAATCTTCTCGAACGATTTCCAGATCACCTGCCAGAAGTGCGGTTTTGTTATTTACAATGACATTGTTTCGTGTGTCCAGTGGTGCAAACATGCAAAGGAATGTGTCGGGGAAGAGATGTTTCAGAAACTCATGAAACAGCATGAGTTGATGCACCCAGCCAAATCAGAATAATCCCGTTCTCCCGAACTATTCCCTTTCCCGTTAATTACACGATTGGCGGGAGACCGAAGGACGTCTAACGGGATGTTTCAATTGTCGATACGTCCGGTGGATAACGCCGGTGATCTCGTTATACTCTTAATGCCTGTCCAGCATTGGTAGCCCTTGAATCTTAATGGGACTCCCCCTATCATTTGTATAGCCCGTACAGGGAATTTTGAACGGTGACCAGCCCTTCATGAAATTCCTCCAGATATTCATCCATTAAAAGGCTTCCTTCCTCGAATGGGCAGTCTTCTTCAATTATTCTGTTGATCATATCACGCGTTGGAAGGACAAGGTCTATCGGGACGCCGGCTTCTTTTGCCCCCTGTACCAGTGCCTCACGAAAGACCCCGATACAATAGGCAATCCGGTACTTGTAGGTATCATGAGTTTTCTCCAGGTACCCTTTTACCCGGGCAGTTTCAATCCGGAGAAAGTCCGCCTGAACTTTTTGATCCTTGCATTTTCCCAGCATGTACTTATAATGTGCGTACGGGTACATCTCCTCAAGTTCTGCAGGGACGATCCCACAGGTACCGAAGATAACAATATGATACGATGACGGTTCGAAAACACCGGAGATTATTTTCCTGATAACCCGGTGGCTTGGGCTTGTGCTATAAGGTTTCCTGACAGCACATGGCATGAAAATAGCAATGTCCCGGGGTGTAACCTCGTATTCGTCAATAATATACTGGTATGACGTTTCGAATTCAGGAAGGTAAAACGGTGGCCCAGTCAGGAGAACATTTTTTCCGATTGGGTCCGATCCTTCCTCTTCAGCCATGATTATTCTCTATCAGATTACCGTAGTGACACATGAATATTATCATCAGGTAGGATCACAAGTACCTGACCTGATCCACTATGAAGGACACCACTAAATTCAGTTCCCTGGCAATAGACGAACGAGATGTCCGAAAACGCCCGGATTAAAGAGATAGCAGGGAGAAAACAGGGTGTAAACCTCCCGAGATCATTCCGAGCCGGGGATAAAATAAATGACCTTTTATTGCCTTCGCAAAATTGCCTGGTTAACAACGTTCTGACAAAAGATCAAGTACTTATCTTTCCGGTTCCACGACTCCGGGGCACATGTTGCGCTCAACGTCGTATATTGAACGATGAAAATTCTCCTGTCGGCTCACCCCATTCAACTTCCAGGTGGTGGACACAAATGACCGTGTCTCGGTCAGCATGTAAATACCGGATAAATCTCATTAATGAGTCCTCACTCCCCTCAGCAATGACCTGGACAGACCCATCCGGAACGTTCCGGACAAAACCCGTGACATCCCCCTGCCCGGCACCTTCAGCCGCATAGTACCGGTACCCGACTCCCTGCACCCGCCCGAAAACATTCACCAGGATACGTTTCATAAACAGTAATTTTTATCGACCCGCCGAATTAAACCTTATTCAGATATACACGACCCACTGAAAATTTCAATAGATATGAATGAGTATTCCGGCGTGTTGTCAATAATAAAGAGATTCAAATCCCGCAATTTGCTGCAAGAACAAAAATGTATCCTCTGTCACCTGTATCTTTAAATTGAACAGGAACGACCCGGAAACTATTCATCCAAAGGTTGGATAAATGAAATTTTCCTTGATCCGGAGAGGCATCAGCATTCTTAGCCTGGTGACCATTGTATTACCCGGCCGCCCGGACACAACATCTGGCAACCCAAAATCAGTACAGACACCACCTCCGACTCCATCGGGTACGCCTGTCCGGGTGGGACACCTGGTAGTAAATGAAGACCATAACAATGCAACTGTGAAAATGGGATTAAACGAAAATTTAACGATAATTCTGAAGGAAAACCCGACAACAGGGTTCCAATGGATCCTTACCACAAGCCAGGGGCTGGCAGTCATAACAGATAATTATCTCCCATCGACACCACAACTCACGGGCTCCGGCGGAGGCCATTCCTGGGATTTTATGCCATTAATCGCAGGTAATCATGAGATAAAAGCCGTTTACTTGCGTTCATGGGAACATGAGACCGGGAAGGAGACAACGTTCTCAATGACTGTCACCGTCAAAAATCCTTGAGATCCTTTTTCATGCTCCGACACCCGGTCTCCTTGTTCATTGAACAGCAACGGCACACAAAAAAACACAGAAAACGGTAGTGGGTCCGGAAGTTAGCAGGATATGGATTCAAAGTGATCGGTAATGATAAATTCGTAAAGCTATTTTCGCCTGAGTGAGAAAAGGGGATCATCAGGGATGTGTCAATACCTTGGAAGAGCTATCCAAAACCCAGGTCGGAAATTTACAATGATGTTGGGGGAACTGATAAATAATTGATGATCATACTATTGGCCCATGTCACCAAGACACATCAGCAGAGAGATACCTTTCCGTATTCGAGCTCCATTGACCGGACAGGACAGGGCCCGTCACCGGGACTCCAACCGGCACCACCCTGAGTCAAGCCCGTTTCCTCATCCACCCCACCAGTCCATTAGAAAGCCTTCACTTCCCCCAAGGCACTATCCACACACCAGGACTGCGGAGCTGAATATCGATCACGGTACCCGCCAGGACAGGCCCCAGCCAGAAAAATTATTCAGCAAAATTAGTAAAAATATTTTCAGACCCTGATTAATGTAATTTTTAGAAGATCAATATCTCACTGATGCCCAAGGCAGATAGCGGTCTCCTCATTTTCTCACCCTGGTTATCCGTAACTGCCAGAGCTTTGTGATCAGTCAATGGAACAGTTTTTGAATCAAAAACCATTTCTAGAACGAACACAAATATATGCCGGATATTTTTACATGAAGGTGAAATGAATGGGACTTTTTGATAAACTAGCTGGGACAAGATCTGTCGAGCTGAATCCGAAATCAGCACTTGTATTGACCGCGCTCACGGTAATTGCCGCAGACGGAGTAATTGACGAAGCTGAGATGCTGGACCTGGCGAAGATAGTCCGGGGAGACAAGAAATCCATTGATGACGCACTCAAAGTATTGAAGGCCAATTCACTCGAAGGGTCGATGGATCTCGTCTCAAAATGTCTGAATGAAAAGCAGAAGATCGCGACACTCGCCATTGTCATCGACATTGCGATGGCTGACGGGGTGCTGGCTGAAGATGAACAGAAGCTTATTCAGTTGTATATTACCAAGTTCGGGGTATCTGAAGACATTCTCAAACCGATTTTTGATACCGTAGCGATCAAGAATGATTTTGCGATCTTCAAATAAATTGATTAAGAATACCACTGATCTTTTTTGTCACGGGCCGGGGTAACTAACCCACCCCGGTTTCCGTACTGACCGGATGAAATCCTGTCAATTGTCTGGACAGGATGACCCATCTCATGAGCATTGATGGGACAGAGATGAAAATCATCAGATAATGGTCCCAGGAAAAAGATCGTGGAAATCATATGGAACTGATAAGCCAGTTTATATTACCCTATTGGCTCAACCTGCTTGCACTCTTCCTGCTCGCATTAACAGGGGCTCTTGCAGCGATTGAAGAGGGGTATGATATTATCGGGGTGACGGCTCTCGCCTTAATTGCAGGTACCGGTGGGAGCCTGCTCAGGGACGGATTGATCCTCCAGCAGGGGGTCCCCTTATTTTTCAGGGACCCTTCGTTTCTCTACGCAGTAGTTCTGGCGGTCCTGATCGGGATCGTGTTCCGATCTTCCATTGTTTCCTACAAACGACCTTTCACTATCCTGTTTCTCCTCTTTGATGCACTGGGTTTGGGGATATTCGGGGTTGTCGGAACGCAGATGGCATTATTTGCAGGCCTCGCTTCAGCCCCGGCCATACTCACGGGGGTAATAAATGCAACAGGCGGAGGCCTTCTCAGGGATGTGCTTACCGCTCGTGAACCCCTTATTTTTAAACCCAGCCAGTATTATGCGGCTACATCCCTTGCAGGATGCATCATTTTTGTGATACTCGCATTGTGGCTCGGGCAAAGTGCGGTCACAGCAGCGTTTCTCGCCATATCCCTTACATTTTTCCTGCGTGCATTAACCATGTGGTTTGACTGGAAGACAAAACCATTAATCGGGATAGAACTGTTTCCAAAAATGAAAAGCAAATAAAAGACTATTCCCCGGGATCTGTTAAAAATATCAGGGAACCCCAATGGGATATCCTGTTGACTCACGTAATTATATTTGCCGGCGGCCACCTAATTTGGTCCAGGACAATATTTGGTTTATGTCCTGTTTCCTTAAACCATACAATTTCTGAGGAGACCAAAACCCCCCGTCACTAGAGGAGGTCCTGCCATGTCCCATATGAGGAAATCATGGTAAAAATTCGGAAAGATTATATCCCGCCTTTAAAAATATAGGGCCAATAGTTATCCCGTTTAACCCGGCAGTAGTAAAATCTGGTTACAGGCATACATTAAAATTCAAACGTACCCCACCGTTTGGTATAGGAAGTGTAACACAAATGAAGATGATGGTATTTATTGGAATTATGGGTATACTTCTCACCCTGGTAGTCATCTGCCCTGCAATCGCCATTTCACCGGTAACAACTACAGTTCAGAGTGACTCTCATGGTGCAGCCTTATCACATACCAACAGCCTGGAAACCTGTAATCTCCCAAAAGGGAGTATCGGGACAAATGGGAAGAATAATCTTTCATCAGCCGCGCTGATCAAACCAGGAGATAGCAAATTTTCCTGGCTGGTTAATACTTACAGACCGGTACTACCTGTCACCCAAAATAACAATTTCGCAGCATTTTTCCAGCCCGCGACGATTAAAACTACCACCTATAAAGAAAGTGATAATGGAAATACCGTCGCCGCACAAAAAAATCAGGTTGTAAAAATTCAACTGGCTGAGAACCCGACAACAGGATACCGGTGGGAACCGTCAGTCAGTTCGGGCATCCAGATCACTGATGATACCTATACAAGGTCAAACACCAGGGCTGTCGGATCAGGGGGGATCCGGACATGGACACTCAGATTAAACGGGACAGGAGGCCAGTATTTTAATGCAGAATACAAGCGTTCCTGGGAATCCGGGTCTGTCGATAATTATTCGATTCATTTCGTCGTGTCATAATTTCCGATAACAATCCAAAATATACCTTTTTTCAATGTTGAGGACCAATTTTAGACTTTTTCTGATATCCGGTTCTGCTGTTAGACGGAATTCCCCAGATAAATAAAATACATCTTGTTTTTCGCAGGAGACGGAAATATTACGACACCGCTTATTCCCCGGGCAGATAACAGGAAAAGTAACTTGAAATAATATTTGACGATGTTTTCCTGATTGGGACCACTCAATGCCTAATCTGAGTTAATTGTCCGGTGGTTACCCTTTTTGTTAGTGCAGGAAATATTCCCATCCATTTTAATCATAGCGGTTGTATCCACGTCGCATCAATCATGACATTCTGTAAGTGCAACAGGTGACACCTCTATTCACACTCGTGACATTCCCTTCTGCACCCTTCAGGTGCGTAAAATCCCTTGCGTTCCGATTCCGGTGGAAAGCACATCAACAGAAATTATAACAGGTTAGAAAAACGCAGATAATTAAACCCGTATTTTCATTTTATTTATTGTATGTCCGATGTGTAAGAATAATTTCTGATCCCCTTACATTTGAGAGAACTGATACTATCTCATCGGGAACCAATTCGGGATGCTCCCATGGCAAAAACCGTTTTCAAAAAACTTCAACAATTTGAAACGGGACGATACACTTGTGTTCAGTCCCGCAATCGTATCCGGCCCAGGTCCTACCATCTCTCTGTAATCGACAGGAAGTGATAAAACCGAGTCCATTCCGGGTCAGGATTATTGAAAAATATAGAGTCTTAGGAGATATTGGAAAATAAGACTGTGGACTAGCCATTCATCTAAACGGGAGAGAATGCAGGCAATACAAACCAAAAATAAGGGCACCTGCAGGAACGGGATGATCGATTGGTCGTGTGATGATAAGATGAGGGCTCATTTTTGTGATAACGAGGCAGAAAAATGGAGGGTTTTCACCGGACAGACCTCAGTTAAATGAGTGCCAGATCACGAATAACTGAAACCTTGCATTTGGTGAGTGGAATTGAGAAAAGATAAGATTTCCAGCGATTATCACTGAGTCCGCCATCATCTGACCCTCTATTTTCTTCAACCGTGTTTCCTGTAATCCGGGATGAATGCAATGAAAATAAGATCCTTTCTGCGATTCGATATACCCATCACCCCGGTCTGTAGTTCATGGAAATATCGGTGTGCTGCGGATATATCTGATGATATCCGATAAAAACAATGGTCCTCTTCATTCAAGCGTCCGGCGGTAGGTCATGATGCCAAGGGCGATGGCTCCGGCTGAAAAGATGGCAAGAGCAAGGAGGTCAAACCAGATGACACTGATACCCTGACCACGGAGGATAATACTTCTGAGTGCCTGGACCGCATAAAACTCAGGATTGATCACGGTAATCCATCGGAGCCATGATGGCATCCCAAGGACTGGGTAAAAAGCGCCACTCGTCATAAAAAGGAGGAGGCTGAAAAATGCGATGACCGACGAATATTCCTGCTGGCTTGAAAAACGGGAAGCCAGTGAGACAACGAGACTCGTCACACCGATACTGGTCATGAACAGCACGAGCAAGACGAGTAAGAAATCATCGGGGGAACGAATGATCACACCTGCGATAAAAATATCAATCAGAAAAATGATGAAACCTGCAAAAAATGCTTTTACCGTTCCACTCCCGATGGTACCGAGAATAATACTTGACCGTTTGACAGGAGTAACAAAGTATCCCTCAATGATTCCCATTTCCCGGTCCCTGATCAGGGCAAGTCCACCACCAAACATCGTTGTCATAAAAATGGCCATGACAATAACACCCACCCCGAAAAACTGGAGGTAATCAATGACACCATAGACATTTACAGCTTCGATGGGATTTTTAGCACCCGTTGCAGCGATTGCACCAGTAATTCCAGATTGAACCAATGCGGGGACCGTATATTCTGAGCTGTCCATGTAAAGCCGGATAGTCCGGGCAGGTTCAATATCAGAAGGAAAAACCACATAGGCCATTATCTCCCCGTCAGCAAGTGCTTTTTTTGCCATCGGTTCACCTGTAAAAACCCTGACATGAAATAAAGCAGGCTTATCAGGCTGTGTATGAAACCGTTCAAGCTGGTCAATACCGGCTGAATACAGGGCTGTTTCATGAACATATGGCTGTTCCTGAACGGCTCCAATTGGAATTCCGGTGATTGTTCCACCAATGGCATTGCCAAAAATCAGCAGGTACATGATCGGCATTGCCAGGGTCATGATGAGCATGAACGGATTACTTGTAAATTTTTTAAAATCCCGCCTGAATATTGCAATTGCACCGCGCAGCATTATAGGGAACCACCGGAATGGATAACAGGTCCATCAGAAGTCATATCACCAAATTTTTTCCCTGTGAGATACAGGAACACGTCTTCAAGTGACGGGGACCGAATCGAGATCGAGGTAATAGTGATCGCGGACTTTTCGAATTCTGCAATCAGGACCGGCAGGAGATTGCTCCCATTTTTCGCAGAGATCTGAAGTATCCCATCTTTCTTTTCAACCGATATCACCTGGTGATTATTGCGGATTATCGAAATTATGGAATCGTTCATCTGGTCATACCCAAGTTCGATCAGTTCACCTGCAGGCATCGCCAGTTTCAGGTTTGCAGGCGTATCAAGTGAGACAAGGCGACCATGGTCAACAAAGGCAATTCGCTCGCAGAGTTTCTCCGCCTCATCCATATAATGGGTGGTCAGGATGATGGTGATCTTTTCTGTATTGAGCATGGAGATTTGCTGCCAGACTTCACGACGTGCTTCGGGGTCAAGACCTATGGTTGGTTCATCGAGGAACAGGATAAGTGGGCGGTGGAGGAACGCACGAACTATCTCTAACTTTCTCCTCATACCCCCGGATAACGTGCTGACGCGTGAGTGGGCCCGGTCTGATAGATCTGCCATCTTCAACAATTCCCATATCCGCTCATCAAGCAGATTATCATCAACATTTACCAGTTTACCATAAAATTCGAGGTTATCGTACGCGGTAAGCTCGATATCAAGTGTACTGTTCTGGGGGCATACCCCGATAATCCCCCGGACTTTTTCATCGTCTTTTGTTACCTCGTAGATATCAAGGAATGCCCTTCCACTGGTGGGTTTCATTAAAGTGGTCAGGATACGAATGAGTGTACTTTTCCCGGCACCGTTAGGTCCAAGCAGGCCAAAAATTTCTCCCTTTTTCACATCAAACGAAACGTCATTTACCGCTATGACCTCGTGGTGACCGGTCCTGAATATTTTGGAGATATGTTCAATCCGGATAATATTTTCGTCCCTGGCAATAACCAGATTATCCGTTTCCTGACCTCGTTTGTCCGGTTTTTTAACTGTGCCAGTGCCTTTATTGTTCACTTGTCCCTGATCTGGTTCTGCCATCACTCACACTCTGTTATTGGGATATGAGGTCCGGAGACCTGTATAAGGATATTCTATCTGCGTGACTATCGTCTCCTATTGATCAGGGAGACTTCTTTTTCCGTCGACTAAGTCTAAAATACGCGAATCCAATGACTCCGATTGCGACCACTAAAATCACATAGGGGTTTTGCGTAATTATTTTTGAAAAGGCGGGCAATGTTACATCCACCGGCACCTTAATGCGGTCTGAAACCTGGTCATTGTCCAGCGAATCCCGGTACATGATCTCGGAATCAAGGCCATATTCCTTGACCGTTGCCGATGGATCGGCAGTAATATCAAATTGAGCAGTTTTTTTCTGCCCAACTCCGATATCCCCGAGATAAGAGGTATCATCACTGCTGGTGAACGGATCCACAGTAAAAATCCTGGCTTGAGCAACATACACGGTCGTTGTGCCCGTGTTCATATATGTGACCTGTATGACTTTTCGTTCTCCGGGGTTTATCTGCACCGGATCTGTAACAACCTGAAACCCGATCCTGCCACCGACCGGAACACCAATGGTCACCGGGTCTGACGTGACGATATCCCCGTCCCGGTTTTTATAGGCCACTGACACATTTACCGGATAACTCATTGCTTCCGCATCTTTTGAAACTGCAACTTTGTATTGTAATGGCACTATTGAATTTTTTGGGAAATCCCCGATAAACACACTGCTTGCCAGGGGTACCACAGGACTGTTACCATTCTGGCCAAGTTTTACGATGGTCTCCTTCCCGTCTTCATTTCCGATATTTTTCAGGCTTATATTTAAATAACCAGTACTACCGGCATTTAGGTCCCCTGACCCTACAGCCGTCACATTAAGGAGTACCTCCGGCTTGATCCTGACTGGCAGTTTAAGGGTGTCAACCTGCGCCTTGTAGAAATACTGGAGCATATCGGTACCATACTGGTCAGCTCTCATCAGGTAAGTGTACTTTATTGTAAGCGGAAGGGTGTAGGATTCGTCGGGTGCATCAGGGGCAATTTTAACTTTGAAATTTGCGACGATATTCTGACCGCCCGGCAGATCACCAAGGAGTTGGGGGTCTGATTCAATCGTAACAGGGGTACCGCCGGACCCTAGCGTTACCGTCATCAGTTTCGCAGTATTCGGAAGGTCAGCCGCGGAGAGCTGATTCTGATAGGTAAATACATACTGGATCAGGCCACTGTTCTGGATCATCACGGGGATGTTCACTTCCTGTCCGGGTGAGAAATCATTCGATCCGAGGATTGCCGCTGTCAGGTCCGGACCGCCGCTAATAAACCGTTCTCCCGCCATTACTGGTGCTGTGATCCCCATCAGGATCACCAGGACTGCCAGTATTCTTAGCAAAGTAGAGAGCATTGTGTTCCACCTTTTGACATTCTTACCTTGTTCGTCAATCGAATTGTCCTTGTCCTGTTGTTCCTTTCATATTTACTACCTGTCACCCTGTAACTCGAAAGTATTTTTTCATGTAATCAGGCAGTTTTCATCTGTATCTGAATTGTAGTCATGGTGATTTACCTGCAGGTATAATAAATTGTGGGGTCGTGTCTTTAATTATCTGAATGGTATGCAGGACTATTTTCGTTTTGTATTCGTGATGAGTTTCACCTGAATCAATAAAAAAAGTGGTGCGGGCTTTACAAGGCCCCGTAACACAGATCAGTAATTTTCACACCAGATTTCGTAATACGCCTGTGGATGGTCGCAGACCGGACATTTATCAGGAGCGGAAATATCCTCATGTACATACCCGCAATTACGGCATTTCCAGTGAACGCTGCCTGATTTTTTAAAGACCGTGCCCTGGCTGATATTTTTAAGGAGTTTCCGGTAACGCTGTTCATGGTGTGCTTCGACTTTTGCAATCTCACGGAAGGTATGGGCCGCAACAGAAAATCCCTCCTTATCCGCAACGACTGCAAAGCCGGGATATAAAACGGACCATTCAAGTTTTTCACCCTCGGCAGCTGAAAGTAAGTTTGCTGCAGTGGTCCCGATTACACCGGCCGGATAAGATGCTGTAACTACTGCATCTCCCCCCTCAAGCAGGGTAAAATAGAGTTTGGCATGCTCTCTCTCGTTATCTGAAGTCTCCTGGAATATTGCAGAAATCTGTTCATATCCTTCTTTCTTTGCGACGGATGCAAAAAATGAATACCTCAACCTTGCCTGGGATTCACCAGCAAATGCCGCGAGAATATTTTTTTCAGTCAGTGAGCCTTTCAAATTCATTTCATGGCCTCAATTAGTTGATATGAACCTGCGATCGTTTAAAAATGTTGCGATCTACTGGGGTGAGTCCTATATTAGTCCCCCGGTGAGAGCCGGGATATTATATTTTAGTTCCCACGTTGCCTGTCCATTCGATTTTTAAAAATGTTAAAAATTCAGCGTTCTATTTATAAAATACGGGTCATAATGATGAGAGGTACCTGTTACCGTTTGAGCCGAAAATATATACTTGCCAGAATTGAAAAATAGTGAAAGATATTTCGGATATTCCATTACCAGGACCGGACCATCCATCTGGTTTCCAGCTCTATTCCCAGGTTGATTTATAAATTACATCTTACCCCTCATCATTCTCGTGGCGAGGATCATTGAAACAAGCCTTGATACCATCAGTACGGTCTATGTAAGCAAAGGTCATGCAAACCTGCTGCAAATATCGGGGTCATAAAAGTTGGTATCTGACTTCTCTCCACCGGGTTTGTTCTTTCGAATCTCAACGATTACTGTAGCATTTTCGCATATATTGCCGGATATAAGATAGGAACACTTATCGGTACTGAGATCGAAAAGATTGTTTCAATAGGTTCGGTAATCATCCGCCGAATCACCCGCGATGATCCGGGAGAATTAATTGAACGCCTGTCGAAAAAGGGCTACGGTCTGACCAGGCTCGAAGGATCGGGATCCTTCTCAGATTTCTGTTTACGTAATCCTGATGATCGTCCCCAGGAGTGAACAGGCTGCTCTGGTATCGATCCTCTCAAGGGAATATCCAGAGGTATTATACACAATTGAGGATGTCAGGTCCTTAAAAGGCGGGGCTGTAATATTCCACAAGGATACAAAAGGCAGGATACTCGGATTTTTCGGTCTTTAAATAAAGACATTAGTAAAATAATCACAATTCTTATTCCACAGGACCTGAATTTGCCATCGGAATGGGAACAGATCATCGAAGGGGCTGCAGTAATGAGCGCAGTTTGGAAATTTCCCTAACCCGGCAACGTCTCCTGATGAGAAGATTTTTCATTTGGGGCACCAGAGTATCCCAGATTATATCACCTACCCACCAACTCTTGTTTTTTTTATTGGTGCCAGAGTCTATTTGATGCATACAGAACTACGGATGTGGAACTGTTGAGACCAGTATACCACTCCAGTCATTTTCCAGACTGTTTTTTTATCCCTGTCCTGTTGGCAGTCATCCGATAAGAAGGCCTTGTATTGTACACCAATTCCCAATCCGGAATAAAAAACGGTTAATGCGATACCTGATAAAACAGTATCTGCCTGAATTTCATCAGGAGCAGCGATGCATGAGGACTCTCACAAGCTTCAAAGCACTGACTATTGCAAATGAAGAGCCAGGCAATCCGTGATGGACACCATCAGCATCGGCCTTTTCCTGTTACAAACAGTTGCCATTTCAGATACCCTGGCGGCATCATCATAACATCAGCGATGTTGAATTATTGAACGGCAAGAGCAGGATCTTCAGCCACCGGTTTTGAGGTTCGTACACCTGGAGGTTCCGGACCCTTGAGGGATTAGGAAATTTTTTCCCAGATTTACTGCCAGAGGCGGAGTTCGGAAATGGACCAGGGTTCAGGCAGCAGGAGCATATATTCACATACCCTGCCTGATAACCAGGGTCAGGGAGATTCCAATGACCTGCCTGCCATTCTTCTGCGGAGGATTTTGCCGAATAAGACCAGCAGGACCATCCCTATCACACCGGTGACCATAACCATCACAAGTACCGAGTGGTCAGGGAAACCAAATACTGCAATTACTGCAGCAATACCAAGATTCCTCTGCGCTGTTCCAAACGAAAGGACCTTGTTTTTCCCGGAATCGTTTCCACCAAATAACCAACCGATACAAAAGGCTGCCAGAATAAGAACAAATGCTGCAATAAATCCGCGGGAACCGACAATCCGGGACAAGTCTCCAAAATAGACCAGAAAGACAGCCCCGAAACTGACAATAATTGCGACATAGGATATTTTTGATAGCCAGGGGCCAAATTTTATCGCTGCCTGTTCTTTTCGCGACCGGACCAAAAGACCAGTCATCAGGGGGATCAGCAGGAATAGTACAAGGGCCGGGAGGACGACCAGGAGATTAATTTTTGATGCTGGAAGAAGGGCGAGAAGAATGAAAGAGATATAGAGTACGCTCAGGAATGTCAGAAACAGGGCAATAACGCTGGCAAAGGTATAATTTTCTCCACCCACCTGAACAATCCGTGGAAGGAACGGTACACCTGCGGCCGCACTCATAAGGATGAGGCCTAATGATAGTCCCTCTGGAAGGTTCAAATATTTTACAAGGAGATATGCGACGAGTGGTACCAGGACGAAATTAGCAATGATGAGAAGGAACATCAGTTTCTTGTCCCTCAACGGACCAGGGATTTCTATTCTTCGAAGTGATAACCCGAGTGCCGTCATGCTGGTGATAGCGAAAATTATCACACCGGCATAGGAAGCAAACAGGAGCAACTCGCTAATTTTTGATGCAAAGAACAGCACAAAAATTGCGGCAATCACAAAACCGGAAACGGTGAAAATGATCGATGGTAACCGCTTCCACTTCATTATCCATGCGATAACAGGCGTACCATAGACGCCGACACCGGGTATCCAGGCGATAAAAAGACAGGAAATCGCACCATATTTTTTAATTACCGGGTGTTTATCAGTGATTTTTCCTAATTTGTCGATCCATTTCCTTATACGGGCCGATGAAGCAGCCAGCCCGTCACAGATTTCGATAATTGCCATCACGATCCCGATTGCAAAGCAGGCCATTATCACGATGATTGTGGCAGGTGATAAACCCATGGCAAGTCCGATGGGAGGTGCAGCTGCCTGGAGTACAAATGCTGATGTGACCAGGGTCAAAACCTGGGTACTGTTTATACCGGACAAGGCACCGATCAGCAGGGGGATAGCCATCGCAAATCCGATGAACAACAAAAAAGCCTTTGAAATTTGTTTAATGACAATGCCTCTGGTCCGTGGCGGGATATCTTCCATGGTACATAACCATTATGATCAATAATCTACATAACCGATCCGCATCATAGAATCTCCCTGGTACGAGGATCTGGTTCATTCAATCCCCGAGAGTGGATATGAATGTACTATTCGTGGTCCAGGGATGAGATATTACCATTGGGGGACGCGACTGCCGACTTCTTCGGGTGCGCTTATTGCGGTTGTATGGATATTTGGATTATTACGGAGCCATTTTGTTAGGATCGGAATAGCTGGAACTCCGATATCCGCAAATGTTCGTGGGACATCATCCATGAGTGCACTTTGTGCGAATCATTTTTTTTCTCCATAACTTTCTATAATATATGAGCGAATGATCTTCCCGCCTTTTTCAGTATCTGCCCCGCCTCATCAATATATTCAACTAATGGGCAGTCAAGGTTGAAGATCACTTTTTTGCTGGCATTCCTCGGGATTTTTTTCAGGTAAACCGTTCCAGAGTAATATTCCAGGGTTCCTTGGTCAAGGTAGTTAATACCGGAAACATATGATGCACATCAACCAAAAATGAAATAAAAAGAAATACGACCATTCCCCGTTTACTATTGAAATAATAACTGGATGGGACATTACTCACTCCTTTCAATCCCATTACTTTCTGTCATAATGAGCTCTATTTGCCTGTCCTTTAGCAAACCTCAATATTTCATACCTATCCACGATATCCTATCCAACGATCTTACCCACACCAATCATCGAAGAGCCGGAAATACCCTGGAAAGAAATATGTGATACCGTTTCTGATAACCCTCCAACTGAATGATTGTTGAAGTCAGACAAATAGCAATGATGAAAGATCATGGCTGGGAAGGCCGATTTCTCAACAGTGGTCGTAATAAAAAGTAAAATCGCGAATCTGATGATCTGTTAGAATGCCACCAGATGACGAGAACTTCAATAAAAAAAACAAAAATATTATCGGATTATTACTTCAGATTAACTGGATCCCTGGCATGAAGGGGATAACCGAATGTGACAGTTGGAATTGTGGCATGCTGATCGTATGATCATCCACATACTGATTGATTGGTGACTGGAATGGTACATTATATCCGGTTTTCTGGAAGGTCCAGTGCATAGTCCCATTTTCCTGCCGGACATTCAGGACCGACTGCGTCTTCTGGCTGAGGATGTTTTTATAAACTGATGACTGGTTCCATTCGTGGGTCTCTGTATGGCCTGGTGTTCCGGTGGACCATTTCAGCTCGGTGGTCTGGTTGAGGACCCCGTCCCCGGAGTACTTGGTATCTGATGAGATCATGCTACTTCCAAAGGAAAACGCTGATGCGGAGACTATCGGGACTATCAGGAGGACCAACCCCAGGATCATTGCAATAATTATTCGTGCCGGTTTTTTCATTTGTACCACTTCATTATCAGACTCTTACACTAGACTGGAGCGGGAAGTAATAAATTGTTTCTGCTGGATGAACCATCAGGTTATACGCAATATGATCCTCCCTGGCACGACCGCCTGCTGTAATCAGGATATCTGAATTACGTTTTTTATTTGTGCTTCAAACAAGGCCTTTACGGATATACTCTGCATGTTCATGAAGGATCCTGTCCCTCCAGGTTTATTGAAAGCCTACGATTTATTACACCCCAGGTTTTCCTCCAGGCCAGGCCTGTTTCACTAACTTTCTAAAATTATCTCTAGCCGCCGTGATATTTTTTCGGCTGACCACCTGTTTTGCGAATTTTTTGTTGGATCGGACCTGGATTTCCGGTAATGACAAATCCGGACAACCCGGTGTCCAAATTTATTCAGGTCAGAATTCGGTTGTGATGTCTCTTTTTTGTGCAACTGGTGAAAAAGACCTCTTCGTGAAGGTTATCAATTGTCATTGGTTCCTTTGACCCCCTTATCCTTCTCTTCCAATTCACGATCTCTTCATCAGGTACCCGTTGAGCGGCGCTGAATCGGTTTGTTACGAAAACTATTGTCTTTACATGATCAGGACAGGTGAACCTGATGAAAAGATACCGGTTTGTTGAAGGGGGATTTCAACATTTGAAATTCCGAAGGAAAAGTATGCCAGTGATACGAAGAGATTATCCGATATCCATATCCAGAATAGTTTGTGGATATTCTGCAGGTATGTATGATAACTCCAAATTAGGGTTTTTTCCGGGCATTGCCTGATTCCACCAGGAAAAATTGACAACGTTTTAATATCACGCTATGGCTAGTATCGACAGGGCATCATGAAGATCCATACCCGCACTTTGTTCATTATCGGTATGACCGTATCGATTTTGATCATTGGGATGATTTTTCTGGCCCAGTTCTTTATTCTCCAGTCTTATGCCCGGATCGAACAAAAGGATTCTATTGTTAACGTCGAGAGGGTAATCAGCCAGATTCAGTATGAAGAAAATAATTTGGGAGAAAACGCCCGCGACTGGGCCGTGTGGGATGATACTTACAGGTTCATGACGGACGGAGATCCAGTTTATGTCACCAGTAACCTCGACCAGGTGTCATCCTACGAAAGTATCCAGGTCAATGGAATTCTATATTACAACAATTCGGGGGATTACCTGTATGGTCGATGGTATAACCTGCACAACAGGACCGAAACCAATGTACCACAGGGTATTCTGGATTATTTTTTAAGCCATTCCAATTTGGTGATGAACAAGTCCGTCGGTGCAGCCCAACAGGGTTTTATCCTGCAGCCAGAAGGGATCTACATGGC
>CAIJED010000063.1 GCA_903819595.1 uncultured Methanomicrobiales archaeon
GGTCGGCCCGGTAAAGTTTATCGCCGGTGGTAACAATGTTCTCAATCTCGGAACTTGCCTTTGCCTCCTGCAGGGGAATTGCGTTGATGAGAATCGTCTGATTAGGAATCAGATGGCCCGCTACCTTCAAAGATGCCAATGCCCGGTTTGCTGATATGCATTTTCGGAGGATAGCCGTTGATTCAAGGTTCACAGATGGTGGCAGGAAGGGAAGTTCATTATACGGCCTGGTCCGATCAAAGGTCATATCCCAGCCCCTTCATATTTTCCCGGATAGCCAGTTCAAGTCTCTGCGATTCAGCAAACTGTTCCTGCAAGGTCGAAGTCAGCCGCTTCATCTTCTCATCGAAGGGTTCGCCGTCATCCTCAACCGCCCCGGCCCCCACATATCGCCCGGGTGTGAGTACATACCCGTTTACTTTGACTTCTTCAATGGTGGCACTCTTGCAGAACCCTGCAACATCCTCGTATGTCCCGGATTCCGGATCGCCACGCCATGAATGATACGTCCCGGCGACGCGGGCGATATCATCGTCGGTCAGCTCACTGTGGACACGGTCAGTCATCGATCCCATCTTTCTCGCATCAATAAACAGGACCTTTCCACGCCGGTCTTTGAAACGGTGGTTTTTCTTATCCCTGGCAGCGAACCAGAGACAAACGGGTATCTGGGTGGAATAGAAGAGCTGCCCGGGGAGGGCAACCATGCAGTCCACAATATCAGATTCGATGATATTCTTCCGGATCTCTCCTTCGCCCGACTGGTTGGAGGACATCGATCCGTTGGCGAGCACAAATCCCGCTATCCCTGTTGTGGAGAGGTGATGAATGAAATGCTGGACCCAGGCGAAGTTGGCATTTCCTTCCGGTGGTATACCATACTTCCAGCGGACATCCTGGCGTACCCGGTCCCCACCCCAGTCACTCATATTAAACGGCGGGTTGGCAAGGATAAAATCTGCTTTCAGGTCGGGATGCAAATCGCGGTGGAAACTGTCGGCATGTTCCTTTCCGAGATCATTGTCTATCCCCCGGATTGCGAGGTTCATCTTCGCAAGTTTCCATGTCGTCGGGTTTGACTCCTGTCCATAGATGCTGAGGTCTCCGATCCTGCCCCCGTGTGCCTCGACAAATTTCTCACTCTGGACAAACATTCCACCCGAGCCGCAGCAGGGGTCATAGATCCGCCCTTTGTAGGGTGAAAGCATCTCAACCAGTGTGCGGACCACACATCTTGGGGTGTAGAACTGCCCACCTTTTCTTCCCTCTGCACTCGCGAATTGTGAAAGGAAATACTCGTAGACGCGGCCGAGGACATCCTTTGACCGGTTCTCCTTGTCGCCAAATCCTATACGGGCAATCAGGTCGATCAGCTCGCCCAGGCGTTGTTTGTCAAGGGCAGGTCTCGCATAATCCTTTGGGAGCACTCCTTTGAGTGATGGGTTGTCCCGTTCGACCGCGATCATTGCCTGGTCGATAATCTTACCTATTTCCGGTTGTTTTGCTGCGGCCTGAAGTGTTGCCCAGCGTGCTTCTTTTGGGACCCAAAATACTTTTGTACGGATCTCATCTGGATCTTCCATTGCGAGATATCTGGCTTTTGGCTCTTTGACGTACCATTGGCTGTCAGGATTGCTTAGTTCCAGTTCAATCTCCTTTTGACGTTCTATAAAAGCATCAGAAACGTACTTGAGAAAAATAAGGCCAAGAACGACGTGCTTGTATTCCCCGGCATCCATATTGTTACGGAGTTTATCCGCCATTTTCCAACATTCTGCTTCAAAACCAAGATTTGCGCCATTCGAAGCGGATGAAGATTTTTTTGCCACGGGGATCAACTCAACAACACTGAAATATATATCACTGGAATATCAAGCCTAAAAGGAATAAATGCATCGTGTTTCATCGAACGAGAAAGTCATCGAATGGTTAGCAATAATTGATATCCAAATCAATTTCCTACCCATATGATCGATGGCAAAAGTCTCCAGCATAAACTTCAACGGGTCCCTGGACTGGAGTACAGAAACAACTTCCGGGTAACTCGGGAGATCAGTAACGCATGATGGTCCGTCCGGTACGAATTCAGCAGTGTTGGCTTGCCCGACGGTAGCGTTGTGATGATGGTTGGTTATAACAGCAAACGCGGTGGCCCTGATAATGACGTGTGGAGATCGACCGATAACGGAGCTACCTGGATCGAATTGACACTGTACAGTCCTGAATCTATGTAACTTGTATCAAGAGATCTCGGAGAAAAAAAGACGAATTGCGTGAATTTTCCCGTTTGCTTATCATCCTGATGGAGTAGTGTATGTAACGGGCATGTAACTTGCAGAGAGGTCAATTCCTAGCATTCTTTTTTTTTCACAACAGTTGAACTATCGTTTTTGTCTGGTATCATTCGCTTCACATGTTATCTGTAGATTGTTGTGAAAGAGGAAATACAGATATCATTTGCAATTAAAAAATAATTTCCAAAAAATAAATGTCATATAGGTGCTGAATCCATTTTAACATTGAATTAGAAAAAATTTTATTTCTACTTATTTGATAAAGAAAAATATTTATTTGAGAGATCTGAAACTAATTCTCCTAATCCTTCATTTCTATAAAATATTTCTAATGTTTCACTTGTATACATTTGTTTTATCATTAAAAGGGAATCTTGTATTATTTCCGTCAAAGGATGTAAATTATTATTAGCTTCTTTTAAACATGCCCCCTTTATCTGATTTCTTCCATTTTCTAAGCCATCCAAAGGATTAGTCCCGTTTAATTTATGCAGCCCATCTTTAGCAGTTCTGAGATCTCCCTTTCTGATAGACCCAATAATAATATCAAATATTGATTGAAGTTCATTCTGTAAAATCCATTCATTTTCCCCTTTTTCAGCAATTCGTTGCATTAATCGATTAATAAGATTTTCGGGGCGAATATATACAATGATATTATGGATATACGGAAGTATGAGGATTATTGGAGTAATTCCAAAAAACAATATCAAAAATTCATTGCCCGTATCACTAATGCTAATTTCACATAATAAAAATAATAATTGGGTGGAAATCAAAATCCAAAAGTCCCAATAATTTTTTAGTAGTTCAAGTACCCTGAAAGTGTAATTTTGAGAGTGCAATTGAACTATTATGAAAGTAAGTGTAATAATCAGGATCATGTCTGCCCCAATTATGGTGACAAACGAAGATGCCAAAGATTTTGAAAAATGTATTTCGAACAAATTTACAATAACATAAAAAAATGATAATGAAAACACTATGAAATAAGAGTATAGTAATACGGGAAATAAGAAAAGATGCTCTGTTTGAAATTTTTTTGCTTTTTTAATAAGACTATCATCGATTCTTATAAGAATAAAAAATGCAATACAAAAAAATAAAATTAAAAACAAACTGAAAAACGTAATTAAAAATTGAATTAAATGAGACATTATTTTTTCTGTGAGTTTTTGAAATAAATAGATTCTCTTTTCAAACTTAATTGGACTTATGCTTCTTTTAATTATCATCGGTGGCACGAATTGTTCACATTCTCACATCCATTCACCCCAACGTCGCCTCGTATCTCTATTGATATCTAAACCGGGTTCACGGTATGACAGTAATACGCCCCTATCATCGTCCGATCCGCATATTTTAATATGTCTCGTTCCCAATCGTGATCCTTCCCCGATCTTTACCCATGGTCGAATAATCCCTCTCCTTTCGCGTCAAAATTAAAATCGCCCACTTTCTGCAACCGCTTGCGGGCTACTTGAAGAGGCCGAGGCCTGATGACTTTCATAAAATGATATACCTTATATCCAGCATAGAAGTAGAATGCTCCCCTAATCTATATCTTGGTCAGCATGAAAAAAATGGTCGCTATTGACTATTGCAAATCCTGTCGGTAAATGTATTGTGATATTATGAGTCGAGTGACCAAAAATGTGATTATTGCGTGTAGCCACGGCCAAGCCGGAATCCATTCTAGCAAGAGATAATTTTCTTCAACAACTCAAAAACAACACTGCTATTCTTATCCTGGCCGATACTGTAGTGTCCCTACGAGGGATAAACAGGGTAGACAGGTGGCGGTAACTCGCCACCAATCACTTCAAAAGCCACACACAAAATTCCCCGATTTCTTTTGCAATCGTTCACCTGATGCAAATTTAAAAATAATTTATCCTTTTTAGTGCGAATCTCGGGTCAGTTGGATGATGCCGATTATGCTCGTTTGTTGATTTGAGACTGAAGACCATAAGGTTTTAACAGCGTCAGAACCTCTTTGGGGACCGCGGGTCCCCAGCCGGTCGGGCAAACCTCGATCCTTTACCGTAACTCTATTGCCTTGTTACGACAGGTCGTCGCAGCGAAAGCCTATGGACACAGCGACTTGCTTTAAAACCACACGCTACCCTGGAATATCAATCCTGTGCTCGTTAACCTGGAGTGTCCAGGTGGTGTACGGACCTTCGATCCGCACAGTCTTATGGAATATTAAATGTCAAATAATCGCGGGGTCATACTCCGGGCGCCGGGTGATAACTACGCGAACGGCGCCCTGCGAATCACCCCGCTGGTTATCGGTTGATCTGTTGTTTGCAACTCCAGCCACGCTATCAACGCTCTACCGATAGTGCCTTGGGCACCATCTGGTGACCGCTGCGCTCAGCAACAAAGCGCCGGCTTTATTGCTATACTTGAAACGGAAGGGGTCTGTGTGACCCCTCACATTGAAGAATTCGGCTCAAGTGTACTGGTATAATGGGGGGTGAGCGTCAACCCCCACACGACATACTAAGCGTTGTACCCCTTCGGCACTTGTTGGTCCTGCCATGGCCGGTCGCTTCGCGACTAGTGGACGGCCTCAAATTGGGATACGGGTGGGTGCACCCCTGCCCGGAGCCAGCGACGAGGCACCCGGTTACCGAGCGAAGCGAGGTCGAGGTGCCGAGGAGCGACTGCGTTTTGGGATCCATTCACGATCAACCCGGACCCGATCAACCTCGCAACCAGCGACGAAGTTCCTGGTCGGAGCGGAGCGACGTAACCAGGAACGAGAAGCGACCTCGTGCCGACAGTAAAGGACCCGAAGGGGCAGCCCTCGAAGACGAGGCCCGGTGGCCTTGGCCGTGGGCTGCCCCGCAGGGAAAAATTTATATCAGTCAGATAATCTGATAAGAAAGGGGATGCAATAATAAAATCGATCGCGATTGGTTCGTTTTGTTCTGACACTTTCTGACCGATCGCGATTACTTATTCCGATTCTCCTGGAAAAATTTGGCTAAGTCCTCTTCACTAATGCGCCACTCCTTACCGATCTTTATGCCGCCTAATCGCTTATCCAAAAGTAGGTTTCTCACTGTTTGGACGTTGAGACGCAGCATCTCGGCTATCTCCTCGGTCGTATAAAATTTATGAGGTGGTGTTTTAGCCACGTTCACCATTGGTACTTAGTCCTCCCCTGGCAACATAACGGTTATGACTGGTTCACCGTCGTCCCCTGGTCCGCAAATCGCCTTGAGTTCGACGGTCTCACCACTCCGGTGGTGGATAATACCGGTGGCCCGGGCCCTCTCCCGCAGTAGTTCAAAGACGACCCGGAATATAATGACACTGCTACCGCGTGATCTGTTTGCAGACATTCGCAGCATCCAGAGCAGATCCCACAGCCGGCCTGTCAGGTCCTGGTCGGGCATCTCATAAAGATACAACGGTTCAACGTACTGGTACCACGCTGCCCGGGTAAGTGTGACCGGGACCGAGATCCCAGCCTGCCGGGAGAGTTCCCCAGGTACTGCGATCAGGTCGCCGTCCCGTATGGCATCTGCCCGGGTGTACCTGCTGATAATATCCTCTTCGGTCCAGAATG
This sequence comes from uncultured Methanomicrobiales archaeon, assembly GCA_903819595.1. Classification (GTDB taxonomy): domain Archaea; phylum Halobacteriota; class Methanomicrobia; order Methanomicrobiales; family Methanospirillaceae; genus CAIKOD01. The sequence continues at coordinate 5,878 of CAIJED010000063.1, forward strand.
GGGCCGGGGTTGTGGTGTTCATACCCGGCCACCCCGAATATGCGGCTTTCCACTGGTGAACCCAGGAAGGATCACAATATTGTCCTTCATCGACCGGGACCACATCCAGCCCATATGATGATTATGGGCATATACTCCGGCGAAATCTGCGGCCGCTTCGCGATCAATACATTCCGCGATAAGTTGTGGACCAATGCCTTTATTGACAAAAATTTTGAATTGCATTTTCAGGCCCCCCAGGTATCATCAATGATCTCATCCATGATTTCGTCCCATTCCTGCTTGGCCTGGGGCGGGGTTGTGGTCAGTGTTTGCTGGCAATATCTCCAGAACAGATGTGAGATGTCCGACTTTTCGATGATGGTATTTTTTGGAATCAGATCGATCATATTTCCGCGCATCACTGATCATCTCCATCGGACGGCCAGTTGCCGTCAATCTCCAGTACCTCGATATTCTCCAGATCCGTGATTGTGGTTTCCCGATCGTGGATCTGCTCCTTGATACATTCTTCGGGAGTTCGGCCGGCTTCGGCCCAAACAGATACCCAGGCAGAGATCCGGACCATGACCGGATCATCTTGGGTGGGAGGCTGAAGCCATTCGGCCTCAGCTCGCAAAAATCCGACAGGCAGATCGGTCATGGTACCTCTGTGATGATTGCGCCGAAATCTAACAACCCCGATTCGCTGATAACCAGAAACCAGCCATTCTCAACCCTTATCTGATCTGACCCCTGACGCCATCCTTCGACCAGGGGGATCGCATAATCCCGGGCTTCGTCCCGATTTGTAAAAAATATAGGGTCGCTTTTGGTACCCAGTGCCCAATCAGCGACACGTACGCAAACCATTAAGACCCCTCCCGGGCCTCGGGTCCCTGGCATTGATGCATCGAAACACACCGCTTTACACTGATGTGTTTCCCGCATGCTCCCTGCCAACCGATCGTATTCTTCGTGTATAACCATTTACAGGATTCGCACTTTTCGCCCACATTATTGTCCAATTCTTCATACTGGCTCTCGATCTCGTCTGCCTGGTACGAGAGGTCCTGTGCGTCGAATTCGATCATCGTTGCCTGCTTAAACAGTTTGTCAGACTCGCACCGGAGCCCGGCGATGATGATTGCTTGAGATGCCGGTATCATGCGGGCACCCCCTGATGGGTCACCTGTGCTGCAGTTCCCTGGGTGAATGGTTCCCAGCTGATCGTTGAGATGTTTGCGAACTTCCGCAATCCCGCGACGGTTGCTAGCAGGTGGGATAGCGGAGAAATGTATCTCCTGCCCCGAATCTGGTACATCACGGCACGGCCGGACCCGCTGATCCATGCCTGGCCAGCCTCCACTGGTTCACCGGACCCTGACCAAACCGGCGTCATATCCCAAACGGTTACTTTTGCGCCGTCGTGTACCAGGCGCGAAACATCCGAGCGGGCGATTGCCGCCTGGATAATTTTTACATCTATTCTCAACATGCCGCCGGAAAGTTTCACGGTCCCGACGTGCTCTATTTTGGTAGAGAGAGTTTCTGACACTTTCTTTCACCATATACTATATTAGCGTAAGATAGTATAAAGCAGCGCTATGTGCGGTGTGAAAGTGAATATTCGTCTATTACATTGTATAGTAGTATATATAACTGTAAAAAAATTCCCTGCGGGGCAGCCCACGGCCGAGGCCACCGGCCCTCGTCTTCGAGTGCTGCCCCTTCGGGTCCTATTCTGTTGCCAAGAGGTCGCTCCTTGTTCCTGGTTACGTCGCTCCGCTCCGACCAGGAACTTCGTCGCTGGTTGCGGGGTTGTCCTGGACCTAGGAGGAATATTTCAGGACCAAAAACGAGGTCGCTCGTCGTCCCCGGTTCCGTCGCTTCGCTCCGACCGTTGACTCCTCGCTGGCCCCGGGCAACAACCCCACCCCTATCCCCATTCCGTCGGCCCGTCGCAGGCGTCAGCGACGATCGGGCATAGAGAACCAGCAAGTCAGAACGAAAAGCATGTTGTGGGGGCATAGCAATGCCCTCATTCTCAATCTAGTCCGGTCAGGAAACGTCTGGAATTAAAAGCATGGATAGTAAATGTGAGGGGGTTCGGGAACCCCCTTCCGTTCCCAGTGGAACAATAAATCCGGTGATTTGTTGTGGAA
>CAIJED010000064.1 GCA_903819595.1 uncultured Methanomicrobiales archaeon
ACGCAAAGTACCCTGATTGGTATGGGCATCAGTTACCTTTCCCCCCAACCCGCCACATCCCCTTCGGCACGACCATCTCGAACCGTGCTCCCTTGCCCGGCTCACCGGTTTCGGTGATCGTGATACCTGTGATATCGAGGATCTCCCGCACAAAAATAAGACTTCCCCTCGATGCACGGGTACCCTCACCGCGTAAAAAGATCTGCTCCTTTTTCTCCTGCGGAATGCCGGCACCATCATCTTCAAAGACGATAGTTACCCCGTTGGGAGTGACGGTGTACCAGACTCGGACCATTGTGACATGGCCCCCGTGTTTCACGGAGTTCTCGAAGAGGCGTTGACATACTTTTTCCAGCAGGGGATCGGCAAAGATCTCGACGTCTCCTGTTTCAAGGCTGTGCTTAATTTCGCTGATGGAGATATGGGAGAGCCCGAGCAACAACGCCATCTTCACGTTCTGCCATTTTGGTGGTTTTGCACCCATGTCCTGGTAATCTTTCGAATATTCAATGGTTCCATGGATTGATCGGACCACCTCAAAACCTTTTTCCAGGGTATCGATGATGTGGTCCTGCCCGGCTAACTGGTTTTTTGCCAGCTCAAGGTAGCTACTCAGGACGAAGGTCTGGTTGGTTAAATCTTTCCGGGTCAATTGGGAGAGAACATTGAGCTTCTGGTTCACTCGCAGGAGAGCGTCTTCCGCCTGTTTGCGTTCGGTGATGTCAATCCCGAGACCGATGATGGAACCATCCGAAAGCGGTATGTTGATCCAGGATGTATCGAGGACATGTCCATCGCGTATTCGGGTCTTAAAGTCGCTCCAAAGTCCTGCGCCTGCAGCACTCGTGATATAGTCCATTACATACTTCCGGTACACCGGGTCAGGATAGAACTCGGCAAAGACATCTTTATGCTGCATCATTTCTTCAAGTGACCAGCCGAGTGTGGAATGCCAGCAGCGGTTGATCCATTGGTAGTGGCCTTCGCGGTCGAAAAACGCGACCATAACCGGGATGTTGTCGAGGATGGATTCCCGCATCTCATGTTGGTAGCCCAGCGCATCTTCAGCCTCTTTGCGTTCGGTGATGTCCTGGATGACACCCACGACCCTGGCTGGATTGCCATGTGCGTCCTTTTCAAGCCGGGCGATCGAATGAATCACCTTTGATGTGGAGCCGTCGGCGGGGTTGATGGCATACTCAAGGTTGTATTCCTTTCCCACACGTATCAGGTCAACGAGCGCCTGGTGGACCCGCTCCCGCTCCGGGATGCAGGCTTCAATATCATTGATAGGGAAATCTCCGGCAACAGGTGGGAAACCGAATATGCGGAGCCCTTCAGCAGACCCCCAGATTTTATCGGTCTCAAAGGAATACTCCCAACAGCCGGTACCCCCGATCTCCTGTGCCATAATCAGCCGCTCTTCACTCAACCGGGTACTACGTTCGCTCTCTACGAGTGCATCGAACTGTGATTTGAGTTCTTCTCCGGCAGCGGTCAGCTGTTCATTGGCCGCATGGAGTTCTTCGGTATTTTTGAGGAGTGCCTCTTCCCCCCTGGTCCTTTGCAGGGAAATATACGTGATAACTCCAGCTACGAGAATAAAAAACGGTACCCGGATAGCCGCGGTCTGGAGAACATTCGGATCAGAAGATAAGGCAATTGTCAGGATAAAATAAATACAAGCAACGGATACCGAGAAAACAAACCCCCGTTTTGCGTAATACATGCACGCAATGATGACAGGTATGAAAATTACAGCAGGTCCAAGGTTCGCGAACACACTACTGAATATAAGGGATACAAATGTCAGGGCAGAAAGAAGGATAAGTGGAAGCCATCCTTTCGTGGGTGCAACGAATATCTGCCCGGATGTCACAGGTTGTTCACCTGCCCATCCCTGACCATCTCATTTCTCCGCCACATCCCATCTGGCACGACCATTTCGAACCGTGCCCCTTTGCCGGGCTCGCCGGTTTCTCGGATCGTGATGCCGGTTATCGAAAGAATTTCCCGTGAAATGGCTAAGCCAAGCCCGGTGTTCTTCCCAAAGCCGGGATTAAAGATTTTCTCCTTCTCTTTGGGAGGGATGCCAATACCATCGTCTTCGCACACGATCACATGGCTATCTCCTGATTCCAGGGCAGAAAACTGGATAGTCGTGATATTCCCCCCATATCGGACCGCGTTGTCCATCAGGTTGTAAAAGACCTTGACAATCAACGGATCGGCGAACACTTCCGCACCGGCAGGGAGATCGTCCTTCACCATAACCTTTCCAAGCGGTCCTTCTTTTGCCGCAGTATCCACGAGTGTACGGCAGTCCTGCCATGTGGGAGCGTGGACACCGATGCACTCATATTCCTCGGTGAACCGGATCATGGCTGATATCCGTTCGGCAGCGTTTGCAACCTTCAGGAAATACTCGTTAAACGTTGGATCGGGCTGTTTCTTTTCCAGTAATGAAAGAAATCCCATCAGTACCGTAAGCTGGTTGTTGATATCGTGACGAGTAATACCGGAGAGAAGGGTGAGTTTCCTGTTCGCCTGGCGTAACGCCTCCTCTGCATAGTTGCGTTCGGTAATGTCTAATGAAATACCTCCCAGGAGTGGTTCTTTACCGGACCTGGGTATAATAAACTTCTGTGTTTCGTAATAGTGCAATTTCCCGTCGAGGTGATGAATGCATTCTTCAATTTTCTGATAGCCAAGCGTCATCGCCAACATATCATCAGCTACCATTTTTTTCCCAAATTCACCTGGTATAAAATCGAGAACAGTTTTTCCAATCCACTTCGAAGCACCCACGGCGTTATCCATATACTTGTTAACAAACAGGGTCCTGCTTTCATTATCTTTTACAAAGACAATGACCGGGATATAGTCCATGAACAAAGCAAACAGGTTCTCGCTCTCCCGGAGTGCGTCTTCTGCTGCTTTGCGTTCGGTAATATCTACAATAACCCCAAGCAGCCCGGCGACAGAACCGTCAAGATGGGTAAACGTGTTTTTGTAAATAATAACATTCCTTGCCTCTTTTTTCGCGTTAAGGAACAATGTTTCGTACATCCGGACATCGGGAGAATCAAAGACCCGTTGATCATTCTTCTCGTAAATATCAGCGAGGTCTGCCGGGTAAATCTGGCGGGCAGTTTTCCCGATGATATCTTTCTTATCAAGCCCGGTATATTCACAAAAAGCCAGGTTGCAGCCCTGGTAAACGCCATTCACCTGTTTGAAAAAAATCGGGTTCGGGATGGTGTCAATCAGCTGTTCCAGGAACTGCAATTGTTGCTGTATTTTTTCTCCTGCCTGTCTGCGTTCGGTGATATCACGGATCGTCCCTTCAATAGCCGATGGCGTTCCTGCCTCATCGTACAGCAGGTGGCCATTGACTGATGCCATAAGATATTGTCCGTCTTTTTGCAGGAGCGTAATTTCGTAATTTTTAATCTCACCCGTGCGCAGGAGTGTTTCAACCAGGCGGGTCCTCTCCTGTGGGAATGGGTATAATTCAGTTGTCGGATGCCCGATCAGTTCTTCGGGTAACCACCCGGAAAGTCCTGTAACAGAGGGGGAGAGACGGGTAATAATCCCGTTAAGGTCAGTCTGGTAATAGAGGTCGGGGAAATTATCGAATATCGACCGGTATTTCTTTTCACTCAGCCGCAGGGCCTCCTCAGCCTGCCTGCGCTCCGTGACATCCCTGGTCACCCCGATAAGTACTTCCTGGTTATTCCAGGACCCGCGGGTGACCTTTGTTTCGACTTCTATGCGTGTACCGTCCTTTGCAACGACAGGCACCGGGCAGGAATCGATGGTCCCGGCAATCATCCCCTGTACAATCCGGAGTGCTTCGTCACGCCGTTCGGGTACATGCAACAGCAGGACATTTGTCCCGGTGAGTTCTCCCGGTGCATACGAGAGGCGTTTTGAAACGGTACCATTTACCCGGATGATGTTTCCCTGCATGTCCATTACAAAGACCATCTCATCGATCGAGTCAAAAAGGGTCTCTATATTTTTGTTAGCCTTCTTAACTTCCTCTTCTGAGGCCATCCTCTCAATCGTACTGCCAAGCTCCCTGCCAATTGAAAGGAGCACTTGTTTTTCCACTTCAGAAATTGTATGCCGTCTCTGGCTTGCAATATTCAGTGCCCCGATTGCAGCCCCTTTCGAGAGTAACGGGATACTGGCTATCGAGCCAAACCCAAACTCCTCCGCATGGCCGGGAGCAATCGTTTCATAATTTTCGGTGATGATCGGTTCGTTTTGAATAAACAACGTATCATATGGTTCGTTATCGATGGGTATCGTCTGAGTCTCGGCAAGGAATTCAGGAGGAAGATTTACAGACTGGACAATAGTTGCGGTACGGGTTGAACGGTCCACGAGGTAGATCCCTCCGGCGTCGAAGTCCAGCATGCGCAGTGATTCCGAAAGGATACTATCGAGGAGCCGGGGAAGGTCCTCGGCCTGGTTCGCAGTAGAAATGATACTATTTAGAATTGACAGTGTCTCAGAATGGCGTTGTAGCTCATCCTCCGCCATTTTACGCTCGGTAATGTCTTCAAAAATTCCCACACCGCCATGAATGCGTCCGCCTCCGACGTTAACCGGTGCAAAAAGACCCCTCACCGGCGTAACCTTTTTTCCGGTTACGGATGTATAGACCCCTTCATAGAGCCCATTGTTCCCGGCCAGTGCAGTCTGAACAGCTGAGACTATTTTTTTATCGGGCAGGCTGAGCATGTCAAGCCCGATGAGCGCCTCCCGGGAAGACCCGATAATCTGGATGAACTTGTTGTTGCATGCAGTAATAACCCCATTCTCATCAAAGGACAAATGGCCCAGGGGCGAATCCTCAAAAATCAGGCGATACTTTTCTTCGCTCTCCCGCAACAACTCATCCGCCCGTTTGCGCCCGGTAATGTCAATGCATGAGCCTTCATAAAAGAGGACGGTCCCATCAGTATCCCGGATAGCCCGGGCAATTATCGAGGCCCAGAAAACGGTCCCGTCCCGTTTAAGGTTTCGAGTTTCATAGTTCTCCACCACCCCTGTTTCCGCAAGATGATCTACCACTTCGTTCCGGTCTTCCGGGTTAGCATATAACTGCACCGCGTTCAACCCGGATTTTAGGATTTCGTCAGCACTGGAATATCCGTACATGCGGGCAAACGTATCGTTGGCGTTGATCAGCTGGCCGCCAGGTGCAGTCTTATATAATCCCATCACGGAATTTTCAAAAATATCCCGGTACTTTTTCTCGCTATCCCGGAGCGCCTCCTCCGATAGTTTCCGATCGGTTATATCGACAACAGATGCAACACTCCCGGTTGTCCCGGGAATCACGCTTACGTTATTGATGCAATGCCGGATCTCACCGTTGCGGTTGATAAACCTGAACTCATAGACCCGTGCTTCACCGGCCGGGTCATTCCTGCGGTCCTGGTGGTACTGTTTCATCTGTTCGAGGTCTTCAGGCACCACAAACTCAGTCCAGCTCTTCTTTCCCTCCAGTTCATCAATGGAAAAGCCCGATAGTGTAGCAAACCCCGCGTTTGCCATGGTAATCTTCGTATCATTGTCTATAATGATCGTGGCAGCCCCGGTCGTTTCAAAAATCGTCCGGTACAGGTTCTCTGATTCTTTGAGGGCCAATTCAGCCTGGTTGCGTTCGGTGATATCAATGAGGATCATCACGACAGACGGGACCTGGTTGAACACAATAGGGGATGTCCGGACAATGACATGGCGCATGGCGCCGGATTTATGCACCATATCGACCTCGTAATCACCCACCTGTTCACCGGCGGCCCGGCGTGTCATATTCCGGGCGATAATTTCGCGGTAGCCAGGCGCAACATGATCAAATACCCGCGACCCGATGAGTTCTTCCCGGGAGAAACCTGTTTTATCTACTGCCGTCTGGTTTGCATATACCATGATGCCGTCCTGGTGCACCATGACAATATCAGGCAACTGTGACAGGAGCATACGGGACTGCTCTTCACTTTGCACCAGGGATGCATCCGCCCGTTTTCGTCCTGTGATATCATGAACGAAAGCCCATACGGTGTCAGCCCCGCCCGGTATCATGCGGGCTTCAAAAATGCATTTCTGCTCATGCACTATCAGGGAGTACTCGTATATTTGCAGTTGTCCGCTACGAAGGGTTTCCTTCAATTTTCTTTTTGTCAGCTCTGCCAGGTCCGGCGGCAGGATTTCCGCTATTTGTTTGCCGATAACCTCACCAGGCTGGAGCAGTAATAGTTCATGTTTATCGACCTGGCAGTCAATAAAGTGGCCATCGGCTGAAAAATGAAAGAGGAAGCCGGGTAGCGCCTCTACAATTGAGCGATGACGCTGCTCACTTTCCCGCAGCGCTTCCTCCGCTCGTTTCCGCCCGGTATTATCAAAAATAACCCCGTCAAAAATGAGCCGGTCGTCTTCGATTACCGGGCTGGATACGGCACTCATCCAGATCTTTTTCCCTGATGGCCTGGCATATCCGCCGTCAAATTCCCAAAGACTCTTTGTACTGATGGCATGCTGGACCGAACTAATGAACCGTCCCCTGTCTTCCGGGACGATCCCATCAGCAACCCTGTCAAAAAACGTGGCCGGGTCGTTCTCAATGCCAAGGACCTGCCGGCTGCGCTCGCTGATATAATTAAACCCCGTTGTCCCGTCCGGGTTCACATAGAACCGGTAGACTACTCCCGGGATGTTGGTGGCCATCGCGTCGAGCTGGTTCTCGTTCTCCCGCAGCGCCTCTTCCGCCCTTTTCCGTTCAGTAATGTCTCGGAAGGACCAAACTCGGCCGATGAGGGCACCATCCATCATCATCGGGAAGGAATATCGTTCGATCGCCCGGCTGTCCTTGAAGGTGAGTATGTCCTTGTCCACAGCGTCCGAACCATAGAGCGACTGCACTTTATTGAGAAACACATCGGAATCGGTCACTTGGTCCAGCACAAAGTCAAGCAAAGCCGAATCGTCCCCCTGCTCCATGAGAGGCGGGGGGATCCGCCAGATCTCGGCAAACCGGCGGCTGGCCAGTAATATCTTCCCATTGTTGTCCACGGCAAGGATACCATCGGCCGTTGATTCGAGCGTCGCACGGAGTTGCGTTTCCCGCTCCTGCAAGGTCTGTTCCTGCCGGGTCAGTTCAGACAGGTTGGCACGGAGTGTCTCTTCACTGGCTGCGATCTGCTCATACGAGGCATTAAGTTCCTCGTTTTTCCTCCGCAATTCCCCTTCAGCATGTTTCTGTTCAGTGATATCCCGTATGGATTCAATAGCGCCGGATAGGTTCCCCTGCGAATCATACAATGGCGATGCGGTGAACCAGAGATATGCCCCCTTTCCATCGTTAAAATGGGGGATGAGTATTTCAGAGATGAACTTGTCCCCGTCTTTTTGGATGAATGGATACTTTTCCGCTGTAGTTTCAAGGGGGTTCAGGACCAGATCAACGAGGAGCGGTCTGCGTTCACGATAAAACGGAAGGGAGTACTCATAGTTTCCTTTATTGAGGACCTCACT
>CAIJED010000065.1 GCA_903819595.1 uncultured Methanomicrobiales archaeon
CGTTTCGCAACAGCCGGGTCATCGAGAGTGACCTGCACATCCTTGTAAATATCGGACCCAATCAGCGAGTTACCACATTTTATATTTTCATGAAGCGACGGTAATGCCCGTTCTTTGAATAATTTGAGTTGCTTCGAAACGGTTTCCTCATTCTCTTCTTCGAGTACTTTGAGCAGCAGGGAGAGTTTCGTAACCTCAACGGCCTGCCGGTCGATATCGACCCCGTAAATGTTATTGAGAAGGATCCGCTTCCTCTCTGCCGTCGTGAGGTTCCAGTCACTTCGCACCCGGGATTCCCCACCGTTCGAAGCCTTGTAAACCGGCAGGTTTTCTGCACCCCGGGCATCGGGTGGCAGGAGCGCTTTCACTTCTGTCGATGTCGCCCCCTTTTCCTTTACCACCGGGACCAGGTTGGAAATATACCAGTCGCGGTGCCATTTGAGCAGGTAATTGTAGGCCCCGATGAGAAATGACCCTGAACCACAGGCCGGGTCGAGTATCCGGAGTTTTGCGACTTCTTTCGGAGTTTTATCCTTCACCAGCTCGCCGACCGTGTGCTCCACGATATAATTGACGATATACTCCGGCGTATAGAAGACTCCACCCGCCTTCTTCACTTCCGGCTTGTATTCCACTTTAGCCTGGTGCCCCTCGGTGAGCCGGATTACTTTCCCGAGGAACTGCTCGTACACATGGCCGAGAATCGCCGTTGGAATCACGTTGAATTCAAACGGGCTCTCCGGATAATAGAGACGCTTGATCAGGTCTTTCAAAACCTTATCATCCAGGATAAGGGACAATGTGTAACCATCCGCCTTTTCCGGATTGCCTTTCTCCTCCCTGAAATGGAATATCCCTGAATTATACCGCTCGTCAGCATCGAGAAAGAGGGCACACAATTGTTTATAGGTATCAAGGCCTTCGAGCACGTTCTTTAACGTTTCATATTTCTCGATACCACGGTCCTCGCAGATCCGGAGAAAAATAATCCGGTCAATCGTCTTCTGGACCGCATCGTTCAGTTCATCGACCGAGAGAGAAGGGTTCCGGAGCGCGAAGTTCTTCGCAAGCCGGTCCCGCCATTCTTCAATCTCGGAGAGGAAGGTATCATCGACACTTGCGGTACCTTTCTTTCCTTTCGTCTCGCTTGCATAGGCATCAAAGGAGCCCTTCTGAATCGCAGTTTTCGTAAAGATTGACGCAAGATATTCCCATTCCTTTGGCAGGTCCTTGTAACTGAAATATTTAATCCGTCCTTTTGTAGCGGGATCACCATTCTCTGGTTTGAACCGGCAATCATAGATTGCCCATTCTTCAAAATTGGTGAGGATATTGAGTGTTAGTTTTGCATTCCAGGCATAGCGGCGGACCTGCAGGGCGGATTTTGCATCATCGGCTATTTTCACAGACGGTTTCTTTGTCTCGACAATGAATTTCATCATCCCGCCGAGGCGGAAAGAATAGTCGATAAACTTCGTGTTCGTGTCATGCCCGCGGAATTTTATTGTCTGTTCATGGACTACTTCCTTATAGGCCTCGGAAAATCTCTGGTTGTTATCAATATCCCAGCCGAGGGCCCGAAATAGGGGATCGATAAACTCACGCCGTAATTCTGTCTCGTTATATTGCCCGCGAAGATAGGAAGGTCTATGGAATTCATACCCCTGGACCAGGTCGAGAACTTCCTTTGGAACTGCAGTTTCCTCGCTCACTAAAGTCTCCTGATGTAGATTGCAATACGAACACGAATAATGTTCTGATTCTTTTCCAGGGCAACGCTTTCCGTCAGTATTCATTATTCTTCGTGACAGAGTAGTTGGTGCCCTTCGGGGCATAGAGGGAGCTGGGAGGTTTTCACCTCCCAATTCTATTTAAAAAAAATCCTGGTTTTTGCAATAACTTCGGTCCATAAATAATCCGCCGATTTCTGTAATTTTACTGTGGGTCGTTCCTTTTTCACACAACATTTCCGCCTCTACCCCAATCCACCTCCCGCACCTAAGCCTAAAGGGTTGAGTCATTCCACCGATGCCTCCTGTCCACAAAAATGCTAAAAAAAGCACCATATCAAATCCAAAATAGAGGTTTTTGAGGAATACGGGAAAGGGGTAATGCCCCAATAAACGCTAAATTTCCGTTTATTCTGACTAAATTCCCCATAATTAGCCTTATCCTGCATCAAACCCAATCGGGGGCAAATGCGGGCGATTTAAACGAACGAGAATGGATTTTACGGGTTGGGGTGGGGTGTGTATACCCTTCTGTTGGTATCGTTTCGATAATTCGGGCGTATATTGGGTTGTTTTACCCGATTTTTGGGTTAACGTAGATAAACCAAGGGTACCTGCAGGTGTTGTTGGATGACTAGCCAGATCTGGATTTTCCGGATTCGTTTCGCTTTACGGCTATCGGGTCTGGTTCCGGTACTGGGTCTACGAGCTTCGGTTCTTCCAGCTGGGTGGGGATTGGTACGACTACTGAGCTCGGGTATGTGAAATCGATCCGTAAGGACCTGATGGCCAGCGGCCGGTTCAACATCGGCGAGGACGTATGGTGGACGTCGTTTGCGAAAACGTTTGATGATCAGGACTCAACCTGAACTGGTACAAAAATTGATTTAATGCTGAACAGTTATAAAAGAAAAGGCATTTTTATTCATGCGATAGTAAAATCGAATTAGTTAATATTGCATGAGTCCATTCATATCTGGATGAAAAAGACCTGTATTCCTATCCTGTTTCTTGTTGCCTTCCTGTTACTTACCGGCTGCACAAGTCCAACAAGCAATAGTGGCAATAGTACCCAGGGGACCCCGGCATTTTCCGTAACTGATCTGAAGGGGGGTAGCAATTTCATTGCGGGCCAGGATATCATCATCACCGGCAGCGGCTTTGGCGATTCCCTTCGGACACCAAACGGCGGCCTGAACTCCGTCTCCTTCATGCCCCGGTCATCCGGAAGTTCTCCCGTTAATTCAATAGGCTATGCATCATGGTCCGACACCAGGATACAATGCACTATC
>CAIJED010000066.1 GCA_903819595.1 uncultured Methanomicrobiales archaeon
GCATCCTGTCCCCGTAACCATAATAATACGCCCATTGTGATTCCACGTCGTGACTGGCATAGTCCCCGCCATCAAGGATAAAAAGCACGCCGGATTCGTTGGCGAGGGCATCTGCGACATACCTGAACCGCCTCTCCTGCGCATGGGTATCAGAGATCACTATGAAGGAAAACGGACCGCTGACCGGAAAGGTCTGGAATTGGCGAACGGAGAATACCTGATTATTTCCCGATGAATCCGATCCACTTGGTCCGACCAGGTACTTGTAGGTGGTATTGGGCTCGAGGCTGGTAAGGAGAACATGGTGGAAGTTGGCAGGATCAGGGTCAGGGTCGGGCACGCGGTGGTCAAACTTCCCATTTGCGTCGTAGTAACTCGCAGTGGCATAGGCAACCGTCCAGCCACTCCCCTGGGTTTCCTGCCACCAGTTGATGACGCCTGAGGTGGTGTTGGTTTTAGTGACCCACGGGGCCCAATATCCGTTCGATGTATCCGCAATAGCCGGGATAACACATACAAAGAAGAATAGTATCAATACAAGTAACAACCAACAGCGCTTTTCCGTCATATTCACTTCACACGTTATGAATATTTTCAGACCATAAAATGCTTTGGTGAATGAGAGAGGATGACTCATCAGAAACAGCGGAACAATTGGCCTCTGGCCAGAGACGTATTCAATCCTATAAAAAAAAGCAACAGAAGTATCTGTTGAATACAACATTGTCAAAAAGGGTCTCCTGTTGTTTTCCAGGGATAATGGGCCCCGGAACACAACGAATTAAAGGAACGCTTTTTCGTAAAACCCGGCAACAATCAACCTTCATTTTCTCGAAATTCAACATACGAAAGAGATGGGTGGAATTTAGTTATACCCGGTATACTCTTCGGTTTGGTCCAGGGTCATCAATCGGCAGGTAACCAACTCTACACGCTTCCGGTAATACCGCATGACAATATGAGCATTTTTAGGCCGTCCGGGAATGTTGGGGACGATAAAGACCGGGCATTTTGCAGCACGACTAATGGAGATAGTCGCCGGATAACTCCTTGCGGGACTATCCATCTGGCTCCGGACAGTGAAAAAAAGGGAGAAATGATATTGTTCCAGGTTTCTCCCATCCAGCATCGACAACACAGATCGCAACGGAACCGTGTAATAAAAAGAGAAATTAACCTCTTCAACACGCTGCCGATCGTACCGGGGAGAGTAAAAAATATTCGCCGTCGACTGCGTATTATCCAAATGAGACTCCAAAGATGCGGTGAATTATTTTTTATTTCGACTAAGGGAATGATGTATTATAACCTGAACTCGGCAGAGTTAGGGATCGCATAATTAATATTTAGTTATATTTTTGAAATCTGAACCATAAACAAAGCGGAATCTATAAATAGTATAATCCCTAATATTATGGTATATGGAAGCATGGGTAAAAGAGTGGTTGGCAGAGCAGCGGAATGCCGGTGAAAAATGCCTGGAGATAAAATACATCCAAAACAAACCCTACGTTTATCGTTCGACTACCCGCTACGACAAGGAAATAAAAGGACCAAAAAAAGTCTCAACATATCTTGGCAGACTTGATCAAAAGTTGGGTCTGATAAGAAAGGAGGATCGTCGACCAGGTGAGCGTCCAAAAGTCAGAACCATCCATGAATATGGGAATGCAGCTGTTATCGCGGAGGAGTTTGGTCCACTTTTACCTATCCTCAAATCTGCGTTTCCCGACTCATACGATGAAATTGTCGCATTAGCATCAGCTAGGTTGTCCGGGTATGTACCACTCAAACGAATAGCAGATGTGTGGAGTAAGATTGAGAACGTTCTTGATGTTCACCCGAATTGTGATTCGAAACATCTTTCACAAGTATTACGAGAGATCGGTGCAGACAGATCCGCCCAACAACAGATCTTCGCATACATGAATACCTTGAGTAAACAACTGATTTATGATCTCAGTTATATACTATCAGATTCATCATCGAATGTTCTGACGGAAAAAGCGTATGTTTCAGATGGGGTATATCTTCCGCACTACCACATAGCCCTGTTCTGTGGACGTGATTCCGGTCTGCCAGTTATGATACGCTCGCTCCCAGGAAGTATCACAGATGTACGCACATTGGATTTTTCACTGAAGGAGATCGATTTACGTGACAAGATTCTGCTACTTGACAGGGGATTCATCTCTGATGAAAATTTCATTGAAATGGTAGAACGGTCAATCCAGTTTATTATCCCTCTCAAACGCGACAGTATCCACTATGCGACCCGAATTCATCTGACGGGCCACTTCCAATACCATAAACGATTAATTCATTCCGGCAGACATGAGGTTGATAATTTCAGGCTATACCTCTTTGAAGATGAGGATCTTGCGTTGGATGAAAAGAAAACGCTCTACTCCAGGTTTGATACGGGACAAATATCCAGGGCGGAACTGAATGAGGGGTTGAAAAAAATTGGACGGATTCTATTTCTCACAACTGTAGATTTGCCAGAGCAAGAAGTGTATGAACTCTACAAGTCCCGGGAC
>CAIJED010000067.1 GCA_903819595.1 uncultured Methanomicrobiales archaeon
ACAGCGTACCCGTGGTCCCCCTTGTTGCGAAATTTGCTGCATCGCCCGTGACTGGGGCTGCTCCCCTGAAGGTTTCCTTCACGGATCAGTCAACCGGTTCTCCAACGTTCCTGAATTATGATTTCGGCGACGGGATCAACGCAACGGGGCCAAATGCGGCCCATATCTACCGGTTCCCTGGTATCTATAATGTAACCCTGTCCATTTATAGATTTGACAGCAGTAGCGGGTTGATGATGAGCAATACGTCTGTTCAGAAGAACCTCATTGTCGTCAAGGGAACATAACCGTAAAACTATCTTTTTTTTACAAAGCAAACCATGAAAAAAGCAGTATTCGTCTATATTTAGTGTGTTTGTATCTGTAACTTATAAAAATTAATTATCGAATGCGATACAGGACTTCTTTATTAACCTGTAGGTATAGAACATTGGTAAATTAAGTATTTCTTTTAAGGGGTTCAGTGGTTTGTATGAATGGCGTAATAAATTCAGGTATTGAGACTACACCGAAAGAACCGGATCTAGTCAAGGCGATTGTTATGCCTGACGATGGAATTGGGATTGTACTTGACCTGATCCATTCAAGTAAAGATACCCTTCTTATCAAACAGTTTTCTTTTGATCATCCTGATATCATTCAAGCTGTCCTGGATGCGAAATCGAGAGGGGTTCTTATCAGGGTCATGCTCAACGAGAAGCGGCAAGATGGCCGAACGGAAAACGAAAAAACACGGGAGATATTCCAGAATGCCGGTATTAGTGTGCAATGGACAAATCCTAAATATCCGATTACCCATGAGAAATCACTTGTCGTCGATGATGAACGGGCATTGATTGCTACCTTCAATATGACTCCTAAAAGTTTTGGGCAGACCCGTGATTACGGTGTAATTACCAGCAACCTGAACCATGTGTCAGAGGTTATTTCATGTTTTGTTGCGGACTGGCGACGTGCCGGGTTTAACCCTTCACCGGATACAGGCCTATTCTGGAGTCGCCAGAATTCAAGGCGGACGATGGTGCAATTTATTGATGCATCCAGAAAAACCCTTGATATACAACATCCAAAACTGGTGGACACAACAATTCTCGAACGGATCCTTGCGGCAAAGGAACGGGGAGTTGCCATACGATTTCTCTGTGGGGGGAAAAGTGGCATTAGTGAATATGATCTCCCGGATACACTCTCATCATTCCGCCTGATGCAGCATTTTGGTATCTCCATTAGGAAAATGCTTAAACCCTTGCGTATGCACAGTAAAATTATCCTTTCAGATGGTACAGAAGCACTGCTTGGGTCCATGAACCTCTGCCGTGACTCCTTTGAATATCGTAGGGAACTGGGCATCCGGCTTAAATCCGGGCCAGCACTTGAAAGATTCCACGCCATCTTTGAAAAAGACTGGATCAATGCGAAACATTGGAATATCCCCGATGCCCTGACGGCTCTTGAAGTGAAGGTAGAAGAGGAAGAACCTGTGCATGATCCAGAATACTCAATCGACTAAAAAACCGGACAATAATAGAAAAATCCCGCCTGTCTCCCACATAAAACTCTTTTTTACATTCCTCCTTATTGGTGCAACCAGTTTTGGGGGAGGTGTGGCAGCCTACATCCGGCGTGTGGTCGTCGAAGAGAAACAATGGATCGATGACACGGAGTTCTTCCGCGGATTATCCCTTGCCCAGGTCCTCCCTGGACCAAATGCGGCCAATATGGCGATTTTTGTTGGAAGATATTTGCGTGGGCCTGCAGGAGCTGCCCTCGCGGTATCCGCTGTGTTGCTCCCTGCTGTCATCATTCTTTCGCTTGTATGGATTTTTTATGCGCAGTTTGAGCAGGTCTCTGCAATGAAGGGGATTCTGGAAGGCATAGGGGCCTGTGCCATTGGTCTGATCGCATCCATGGCATTCCAGATGAAACAGAAGATTACCTTCACGTATGTGGATTACCTGATAGCAGCGGCAGTATTGTTGATAATCGGAGTTGTCCGGTTGCCCATATGGGTTGCACTCCTCGTATTTGTCCCTGTTGCGATTTGGATATACCGGCCGCGAAAGGATACCACTCCCGGGGAGGACCGGGTATGAGTTCGCCTCTTGTCGACCTTGCGGTGATCCTCTCCTCGCTTTCATTGATTGCATTTGGAGGGGGAAATGTGATCCTTCCCGAACTCCAGCAGCAGATCGTGGTGGTCCACGGGTGGATGACGAGTCGTGAATTTTTGGATATATTCAGTATCAGCAGGGCCATACCGGGTCCCTCAATGATCATGGTCCTTCCTGTCGGCTACCAGGTGGCAGGCATTTCGGGGGCGGCTGTCGCAGTCCTATGCATGTTTGTTCCGGCCTGCCTGATCATGTACGGGTGCTCTTCACTCGTGGACCGGCTGCATGAGAATCCCTGGATGAAGACAACGCTTCGAGCGCTTGCCCCGGTTACGATGGGACTGATCCTCGCGAGTGCTTTTATCCTTGGACAGACCGCGGCAACAGGCTGGCTGACAATCCTGATCCTCATCGGAAGCCTGGTTCTGCTCGTATACACCAGGGTCAGTATCCTGGTCCTGATCTTCGTATCGGGATTACTCGGGTTTCTTTTCCTCCAGGGCCCGTAAAATCAGGCATAATACTGCCAGCAAGAGGATGACGGGAGATGGTGTGCCATTTTAACGCGGTGAACGTGGCCTGTCTCGTATATCCCCATTCATTCACTGTTTTTTAAAAAACTGTGATTCACTTCCAATTATCAGTTTCACCACGTTGATGCTCCTGATGAATAGTCCGGCCATAAATAGAATGAGGATCGGGATGATAAGCAATAGAAGGGAGGAGTTTCCCGTTCGGGAGAGTGCCATGAAGTGACCTGATAACGATATCCAAGACATGGGCTTCCCAGATGTAGATTACTACAAAGACCGCGACAAATGCTTAAATACCTATAGGCGCGGACTGAATAAATAGTGAGAGCTGGTCTATGAAACACTGCAGGGGTATACAACAACAAACTGAGGTAAAAATATGAAAACACAAGCAATTGTTTTACTGGTTATCATCTTTTGTCTCTTTCTTTCCGGCATCGTATCAGCCGGACAGCAGACCGGGGCCCTCTTTATCTGGGGGGATAACAGTTTTGGCCAGCGCACGAATATCCCGATGGGTGATGATTTTACGTCCGTCGCTGCAGGCCGGTACCATACCATTGCCCTGCACGAGAATGGAACCCTTGTCGCCTGGGGGGACAATATGAATGGCCAGTGCAATGTCCCGGCAGGGAATACCTACACGGCCATCGCTGCCGGTGGTATGAACAGCATGGCACTGAAGCAGGATGGCAGCCTTGTCGCCTGGGGGGATAACGGGAACGGCCAGAATAATGTACCGCCAGGAAACAACTACACGGCGATCGCCGTTGGATGGTCAGGGTTCAATGTGGCTTTGAGGAATAACGGTACTCTTGTTGCATGGGGGGACAACCAGTACGGCCAGTGCAACGTCCCGCCTGGGAACGATTATGTCGCAGTCAGCTCCGGGGACATCTTTTCCCTTGCACTCCGTGCAAACGGCAGTATCGTTGGATGGGGTCTCGACCAGTTCGGCGAATGCGACGTTCCTGCAGGGAATGATTTTTCAGCAGTTTCCGCAGGGGGAAGTTCTGCCCTGGCCCTGAAAACTGACGGTACCGTCATCGGCTGGGGGATGAACAATGCGAACCAGTGTGACGCACCTCCGGGTAATGGTTACCAATCAGTCGTTTCGGGGGACCAGTTCTCCTGTGCCCTCCGGGGGAACAACAGCATCGTTATCTGGGGGGAAACCTACTATATGGACCAACCCCCGTTAGGAGATAACTATTTTTCTCTGAGCACAGGCCAGTACCACACTGCAGCCCTGCATTCGCTACTCCAGGTAAATGCTTCTGTACC
>CAIJED010000068.1 GCA_903819595.1 uncultured Methanomicrobiales archaeon
CCGATAAGGATGCGTTTCTGCCGTGCCTCAAAACAGAAACCCCGGCCAAGTTCGAGAAGGAATTCCTGCAACCGGTTGATCAGCAGCCTCTCAAGATTCTGTTCGGTGAGCGCTTCATGGGGGTGCAGCCCGAGAAACTCGAAAATATAAGGATCCCTGATGATCTGTGCGGCACTCATGGATTCTGCTTTCCCCCGAACGGTACCGACGAGGCGTTTTTTATCTTTTGACATCGCGGTTCGTTCATAAAACAGGCTGCTGATCTGGCGCTGTAACTCCCGGACAGACCAGTTCCCCCTGGTGCATTCCCCTTCATAAAAAGATCGTTTAAGGGGATCTTCAATTGCGACAAGTTCCTGAAAATGACTGTAGGACAGGCACTGAAGAAGATCCTGTGAACCATTCCCGGATTGTGGGTACAGCGTACCCACAATTTCTCGATTGTCCCCCTTTTCCGGAAGCAGGTCCAGTAATTGTGGGGACAGTGTACCCACAATGTGCGGATACGCGAGGTAAAAATCCCGATACCGGTACAACTGGCGTGGGCTGCAATTTGATACCCCGCGTGAAGTAAGATCATTGGCAAGTGCTGAGAACAATCGGTCTCCATACGTCGCACGATCCTTCCCTTCGAGTTCGTAGTTCTGGATCGAGCGACCGATGAGCCAGTTGCGCAGGGTCAGGCTTACATTCACTGCTTTTGTCGCACGTTCAACCAGATGATAGTGGATATCCGCAATCCACCGGACCAGAGAAGGCAGATCCAATCCTTCCGGCTCTTTGATAAGAGGATGCGGGGGCTCCGGAGTACCGGCATCATTACTTTTTTTGGGAGGACGCTGTTGACGCTTCATCGTACCATGACCGTTCCATGCCTGACGATCTGCTCATCAGGAAATACCCCGGCTAACCGAATCATGTTAAAGAGATTGCGAAAGCCAGAACCTTCGCCGAATTCGGCTCTTAATTTTGCACTCAGTGCGTGCAAAATCTGCTTGTCGTACCCTGCACGTTCATTACGAAAAATTTCTCGTCGTATCCGCACGCCGAAACGCCAATAGAGCCGTTTCATACCTGCATTAACCGTGAAAGTAACCGCAGACCGGGTCTCTGTTATGAGATGTCGCAGGTCATCAAGGAATGCAGGGGAGAGAGATGGCAATCCGGTATGCTGTAATGCCGGGGAAATGTCATCGCTGATCTTTTTCGTCATTTTCCTTCCCGTCTTCTTCATCAGATCATCTCGGTTGGTATTTTCCTATTCCGTCATCGTTTCTGTCAGTACCGCAATTGTCTACCCACTGAGTAGACAATTGTCTCGACATGGTCGAGACTATTTTCCCAACAGTATCAGGCAGATGTCCGGTCAAGGATCTTCCCCACATTCTCGCCAATCCGTTCTTCCAACACCCTCGCTTCAACATTGAGCCGTTCCAGATCCTCGTTCAGCTCTTCCAGCCGCTCGTAAAAATCCCCCTCATCGTCGTCCCGCTCGGTGACACCCACATACCGTCCGGGGTTCAGGCTCCAACCCTGTGCCTCAATTTCTTCAATTGTCGCAACTTTACAGAGTCCAGGAATATCCGTATACGTACCGCCCGGGAACTTTTCTTCAATCCCTGATTCACTCCCGCAGGTAAATTCTGAAGGCAGTCCCCGGTAGAGCCTCACAATGTTTGCCAGGAATTCGCAATCTTCAGGAAGGAAGTCCCGGTGGGCTCGGTCTATCTGGTGGAATGTGTTCCGGGCGTCAATGAAGAGCACGGTACCTTTCCTTTTAGTTCCCGGCTTTACCCTGTCAAAGAACCAGAGCGTGCAGGGGAGCGTGACGGTATAGAAGAAGTTCGGGCCGATGCTGATCATTACATCCACTGCCCCGGACTGGAGCAGTTTCTTCCGGATTTCAAGTTCGGCACCCCTGGCGTCGGCGGCCGAGTTCGCCATTACGAACCCTGCCCTCCCGTGTTCATTCAGGGCATGGTAGAAGATCTGGATCCAGAGGTAGTTCCCGTTGTCAGTCGACGGGATACCGAGCCGGAACCGTGGGTCATCCCTGATCCGCTCCTTGTCAATACCTGATACATTGAAGGGTGGATTTGCCATGACAAAGTCGAATTTGCCCGGGCTTTTATGGATGTCCTCGTAGTAGGTGTTCCCCTCTTTGATGTCCCCGGAGAGGCCGTGGACTGCGAGGTTCATCTTGCAGAGCTGGAGCGTGGTCTCGCCTTTTTCCTGCCCGTACACCGAGATCTCGGATGCAGGGTTTTTCTGGTGGCGTTTTACGAACCGGGCACTCTGGACGAACATGCCACCTGAACCGCAGGCGGGGTCATAGATCTTTCCGTGGTACGGTTCGATTACATGGACAATGAGTTGGACAAGACTGGTCGGGGTGAAAAATTCCCCTCCCTTCTGTCCCTCTTTCATCGCGAAATTGCCGAGGAAATATTCATAGATTTTCCCGAACGAGTCCCCTTCGAGGTCGTCCGGAATTGATGAGAGGATCCTGATCAGTTCAAAGAGGGTCTTGTTTTCAATCCGCTGGTAGTTCTTCGGCAGGACACCCCGCAGGTCCTCGTTGTCCTCCTCAATTGCCTTCATTGCTTCGTTGAGTGCCTTCCCGATATCAGTCCCTTCAGGGAGTGATTTCAGGTACGAGAACCGTGCTTTGTCGGGAATAAAGAGGCCGATACGTGCCTGGAAATCTGTTTTTGAGGGAGAACGCCTGCCGGATGTTGTATAGGTGGCAGACACATCGGATACAACCTTTGCGAATTTGAAATCCGCATACTTGAGAAAGATGAGCCCGAGGACCGGTACAGAATATTCGGAGGGTTTAAGGCCGGAATTGGCCCAGAGCTGGTCGGCAGTTGCCCAGAGCTTGTTCTCGATCTGGTTGTTCATCGATGTCATGCGGTAGGAGTGGATTTGGATTGGAGAAGGATAAATGGCATTGGTTTGAAATTGGGAGAACTCGTTTCTTATTTTTACCTCATCCGGTTGGGGGAAACGTTTGAGTACTTACAATTAAAATTTTCATCACCCGACCCCATTACCCTCATTCCACTCCCGTACCAACTTCGTAAAGCACCCCTCACAGATCCCCATGTGCTTTTCCTTACACCTGAACACCGCAGCACCCTCATGGCAGATATCGCACTTCGACCAGGGCACCCCCCCGATCCTCACGAACTCCCGGTGGTCCAGCAGCCCCGGTAACGGGATCACGTTTTCAACTTTACCGCATCTTTTCATATCTTTACATCCGCTGTTGTAAACCAGCTGGCCGATGTCTGATGCGCCATTTCCCGGATGGGACAATAATTGAGGTTTGCATGTTATCTTTGCATTTTGCACCGGATCACACACACCCGGAACAACACCGTCGTCCGTCACCGCACTTACCTGATCTTCTGATGTGCTGCGTGTTTCTGTGAAAAGATGTAAAGATAGATCTAAAGATGTGTCTATAGTAGTATTACAGGTTGCAATCGCAGGTCCGGGACCGTGAACGGCACATTCTATCTTTTCAACCACCGGTTGTAAACCTGTTGCAAAGTTGCAAAGATTATCCGGTCCGTTGTTGTCATCCGGTCCCTTGTTATTACTCCCGTCGTTCCGATGATCGCTGCTCTGCACTTCATCTTCGAGCCAGATCTGCGACCTGGCCGACCAGGTCTTGTAGAGGACAGGGTCGAACGTAAAATAGTGTTCCCGGTGCTTCACTTCAACCCCGTACAGGTCACGGGCCACCGTCGCATCGATGTAGCTCACTGCCGGACACTTGTCGAGGATCCCCGGGTACGACCCCTTGTTACCCTGGTACCCCTTCAGCAGGCGGTACACCTTGTGGTACGAAAGACCGAGTGCATCCTGCAGGTGTTTGATCGTGAACAACGGAAGTCCCAGTTTCGCAATCGTCGTCAGGGCCGCCGCTTCGCTCCGGGTCTGCTTCGTCTCCTGCGACCCCGTCTCACCGGCAAGTTCGAGGAAGAGGTCCCGGCCATAATTGAAGTCCTCACGGGTCGCGAGTATGCTGCCCTGGGAATCCCGTTCACGCTGCATAAAGGACATGCGGGCATGGCACTTGACCAGGTCGAAGAGCATCCCGGGGTTCCGCCGGTTTTGTGAGGTGGAAAAGTGGATCTGCGGTGCAAAGGGGATCCGGACATGGAGCACTTCTTCCTTCACCCGCTCGAAGATCGCACGGCAAACCGCCACATCCGGGTCCTCCCCGTCCATTGCTTCCAGGGCCTCGGCGTCCTTGAGGTGGGTTAGGACCGCCGTGTCCTGCTCCTTCGAGTCATCGATCCAGACGCAGAGCATCCGGTTCATTACCTGGTCGTCGCCGGCAGACTCCACTTTCGCCAGCCACCAGATACACCGCTCCGGGATCGTGCAGGTCCGCACCTGGCGGTCGCTCGTCAGCGTCCGGTGCTCGATCGGTTCACGGAAATTCGCCGTCGCCGACTTGAGCACCTCCTGGAGGTCTTCGGAGAGGGTGACATCGTCGAAGAGGAGCACCGTCCCGGACTTCAACGGGTGGTAATAGAGGGCCTTGTTCGAGACCGTTCCCCTCATCCGGTACTGTTCCGGGACCAGTTCCAGCATCGACCGGCAGGCATGGGACTTCCCTTTCCCTGAATTCCCGGAGATGGCGACGTGCAGGCCGTGGGTGTTCTCCACCGACTGCGAGGCCACCGAGAGGAGGAGACACTCGGCCACGACGCGGTCCCCGACATGCTCCCGCTGGAAGACATCGAGGATAAAACCCGGTGGATCGCCCGTCAGCAGGATTTTCCCGGCAGCCAGCCGGGCCTCGTCCGGGATGGGATTGGTGGGTAACAGGGAAGAGGATGTGGAAGGGGAAGCGGGAGTTCCTTCCCGGGCCGGAACATCCGGGTCTCTATCGGCCATTGCTGCCGTTGTTACCTTTGCTGCCGCTGCCTTTTCTGCGGGCAGGGACCGGGATTGCTCCTTCGGCCTCTCCCGCTGCGTCTTCTCCGGCGGTTCAAACATATTCCTGAGTTCGGGCCACCGCTGTCTCCGGGCTCCGCAGGACGCATGGTGACACCCGGCGTAAATCCCCCCGCTGGGGAACTGGATGGCGAACGCCCCGTCCTGGTGCGACCCCGAAAACGGACACTTGCGGAGCGTGAAGAGTACCCCTCCCTGCCATGGCTGTTCCAAACGCACGCCGATCCCATGTTCGGATAACCAGGCACGGAGGTCGATGCTCCCGCCTTTCACCCGCGTTCCCACACCAGGTTCGGTCCGTGGGAAAATCCCGGAGATGGTACGGAGCAGATCGACGGGAATTACAATGACCGTTTCCGGCACCGTGATCAACCGCGATCGCCGGTGGGGCCGTTCCCTGGTATTGTCCCCTTTCCGGGAGACCGTCCCGTAGAGCTTCCAGATCCGGGACGCGTTGAAGTTCGCCGGGTCCACGATCACCTTCCCGTCCGAAAACATGGTGCCGAGAACTGCAAGGCAGTCCTTTACGAGGGCAGTTGACGCTTCGTCGTTGGGCAGGTCGATACGGTAGAGCAGGTGGGCACCGTTTCCGGAATCTGCCCGGACCGGCTCGGAAAATCCTTGTTCTTTCAGCCATGCGGCGACCTTTTCCGCCCGGGCAATCGCTGCATTATGTTCCTCATCCGTAGAAGAGACCCCGCTTGGCCGGACCGGGTCCAGGTCGACCGGGAGCCACCTCCGGGAGAGCACATCGCTGTCGCCGGTCGTCGGCATCTTGTACCCGAGGTTCATCATCACCCTGTTCGACCGGCGTGAAAGGAGTGCGGGGTTGACCGCGTTCAGCGTGACGTAAATCCCGGCGACATCCGGGAGCGTATCAAGGTTCCCAACCTTCTCCGCTAGCAGGTTAAAATCATCGAAATATCCGCTGTGGACCGAATGGTCTGCAAGGGCCCGGAGTTCGACAACCCCGCCCTCCGGAAACAGGGTGGCGAGAGCGCTCCCGATCCCGCCAGTCATCTCGTGCCACCGCCGCTGTCCGGACGGGACGGAAAGATCGGGGCGGAAAAAGTGTTATCCTTTGCCACCTGCCGGAAGCTGATGGGCGAAATAGTTCGGATTGACTGCCTTAAATCCAGCATCCTGACAAAATCTGACATTTTCTCTCTCCTGCCTTTCTGGGCTGAGTGAGTATCAGAGGGAGAGTTAGATAAGGGGGAAGGAAAATGTAGCCCCGGAAATTTTGCAACATGATACTTTCAGATGTTCTACAACGAACGAAATGTTTCAATCTTCAACAAAAAAGGATTTTTAAATGTTCAAAGGGGAATTCACGGGAAGTGAAACATTTCAAATCTTCCTCTCAATCCTCAAAGAATTCTGGTCTTTCAGAAACCGATCCCGGCTCAGCGCAAACCGGTTCATGTGGCGCTGCGAATTCACGGGTGTTCTTCCCCTACCCATCCGGCCGCATATACCTATTTTTTGGCTACTGTATCCTCCTTCAGTACCATCTTTGCGATCAGGAAGACAATAAAGGCGACAATGATGAAATAAATCAGGTCTGACAGGAACGGTCCCCATGCGATCACGAAGGGCCCCAGTATCACTTTAGCAGTCCGCCATTCCCCGCCGGGAACAAAGACCGTAATAACACATTGGCATGATGATGTTGTCCACCAGGGATTTTATCAGGGCCGTTGCCGCAACACCCATGATAAACGCGATAGCAAGGCCAATCACCTTGTATTCGAACAAAAATCCTTTGAATTCTTAAATCAGGCTCATTGTAAGGTTCACTCCTTTATACATTTTTCTCGGTGTCTGTAGGAAAAAAATTCGGTATCACAAGGTACGATAAAACCATTCGGACCTTGTCCGGATTCTATAATCAGATTCGGGAATAAATACAGGGGGGTAGTCAGCTTTTCACTATTCGGTCTTACATACCGGTTTTTTCCCGGCTCCAGAAAAAATCCGGCCGCATCGATGAGCTCCGTTAATTATCCACAGCCCTGAACGCAGGGCCATGACCCTGGCCGCCATGGTCCTCCCTTCCATTGAATCCGAAACTTCTTTGAGCAACGCCTGAATGGGCAGGTGCTGTGGGCAGATTTTTTCACATGCACCACAATTCCTGCAGAGGCCCGCATATGACCTGTCCCCGGTGATCCCTCCATGCCGGGTAAGGTAATGGAAAGCATATTCACGACGATTTCCAAACATTGACGCCCCGTTGTAGAGGGCAAAACATTCAGGAATATTGACCCCTGATGGGCATGGCATGCAATAACCACAACCGGTACACTCAACCTTCATTAAGCATCGATAGGTGTCCCGTACTCTCGCGATGAGTGCCAGCTCTGCGGGGGAGAGAGAACCAGGTTCAGCCTCCCCTGCTATTTTTATATTCTCCGTAATCTGGGATTCATGGTTCATCCCTGAGAGGACCACGGTCACTTCGGGGTGGTCCAGGACAAAACGAAGACCCCATTCAGCAGGAGTCCGGCGGACGGGTGCTTCGTTCCAGATCTCTCCTACCTGCGGAGGGACCGGTCCTGCAAGGCTGCCCCCGCGGAGTGGCTCCATAACCATCACTGCGAGGCGTTTTGAATTGGCATAGTCGAGACCGGCGGTCCCGGCCTGGTTAGACTCATCAAGATAATTGTACTGTACCTGGCAGAACTCCCAGTCATAGGCATCAACAATTGTCCGAAAGGTAAAAAGGTCACCGTGAAATGAAAATCCGGCATTGAGAATCGTACCTGACATTTTTGCCTGATCGAGGAAATCCAGCACGCCAAGGTTGACAAGAGTATCCCAGTTCTCTTTGGCAAGACTATGAAGAAGGTAATAATCGATATGATCCGTATTGAGCTTCTCCAGCTGGCCCTGGATGATATGTTCCATGTCCTGCCTGGATTTAACTGACCAGGGGGGTAACTTGGTCGCAATGCGGACTTTTTCCCTGTACTCGTCACGAAGGGCGCGACCAACCAGGCCTTCACTCCGTCCCATGTGGTATGCCGGTGCGGTATCGAGATAGTTGACCCCGTGATCAATTGCATAACGTATCTGGCGGACTGCCCGCTCCTCATCGATCGTATGAGTCCGGGTCAGGGGCAGGCGCATGCAGCCAAACCCCAGTGCTGATAAGTGATCGCCGGTTTTTGGAACAGTCCTGTATAGCATCTGGTATTTCCACGGATTTTCTGTAACTCTCCAGAGATATCTTCTTCCTGGCTGATAAGGACAACGACCGCAAAAATTACCCGAAGTTCATTCTGACGGGCGGGGGATTAAAAATATATTAAAAAACGGGTGGGGGTGTCCGGGGTTCGGAATATTATGCAAACATTGCACCGAACGTGCTAATCATCCGTTGCCGGTCAAAGTCTGATTCAACTTTTTCAATGGCTGCAATGAGGTCCTCATGGGTCACCTGGTCATGTTCCTTCCGGATAGCAAACATCCCCGCTTCCATGACAATTGCCCTGAGATCCGCACCGTTTTTACCCTCAGTCAGCCGTGCAACTTCAGAGAGCTTCACTGATTCCTCAAGGTTCATATCGCGGACATGGACGTTCAGGATCGCAAGCCTCCCGGCAATGTCCGGTAATGGTATCTCGATGATACGGTCGAAACGACCCGGCCTGAGCAGAGCCCGGTCAAGGATGTCGATCCGGTTCGTTGCGCCGATGATTTTTACATCACCCCTTCGATCGAACCCGTCCATCCCCGCAAGGAGTTGCATGAGAGTCCTCTGGACTTCGCGGTCTCCGGAAGTCGTTGCCTCTGTACGGGATGCACCGATTGCATCGATTTCGTCGATAAAGATGATCGTGGGTGACTTCTGTTTTGCAAGGTCGAACAGTTCCCGGACCAGTCGTGCACCTTCACCGATGTACTTCTGGACGAGCTCTGACCCGACTACGCGCAGGAAATGTGCATTTGTTTCATGGGCAACTGCACGGGCGAGAAGGGTTTTGCCTGTCCCGGGAGGCCCGTGGATCAGGACACCCTTCGGGGGTTCAATTCCTATTTTCTCAAAGAGGTCTGGGCGTTTCAGGGGGAGTTCAACTGCCTCCCTGATCTCCGTGATCTGTTGTTCAAGACCGCCGATATCAGAATAACTTTCCGTAGGGGTCTCGATGATCTCCATGCCATAGACCTGTGAATCAAAGCTGCTTGGCAGAATATCGACCACTGCGAGTGACTGCTGGTTCAGCGTGCACCGGGAACCGGGTTTAAGCTTGTCCTGGTCGATGCATAACGAGCTCCTGACAAGAAAACGTGGCCCTGCACTGCTCCTGACAATGACCCGGTTGTTGTCAATAATATCCGTTATCGTCCCGACTACCAGCGGAGGGCTGCGGAGTTGCTCAATCTCGCTCTTTAATTTCCGTACCTCCCGCTCGTAACGTATTTTCTGGGTCTCAATATATCGTTTATCTGACTCAATCTGGCGTAGCTGCTCGCGAAGCTCCAGGTTGCGTGATTCCATGCTTGTTACCCGTTCCAGCAGGTACCGGTATAATTCTTCCGGGTTTTGCGGCTCCGGTTGCTGGCGGGCAGTCTCTGCCATTTGTGTGCCTCAAATAGATATATAGGGAAAAATGACTATAAAGATGTTTGCGACTATGCAGTGCGAATTATGTGGCGCAAATGCGCGGGCTTTGAAAAATGTCAGGATTGAGAGCGCAGAGCTCAGGGTCTGTCCCCAGTGCGAACACTATGGTGTTGAAATCCAGCAGCCAAACAGGACTACCCCACGACCCGGTACTGGTCGCCGACCGGCAAATGCACCCCCGGTACCCCATCCTGTAGCAAAAACACGACGTGATATGTTTGATATGATAGAGGGGGAAATTGTCGATGATTATGGCGAACTGGTCAAGCATGCACGGATGCAACGCGGCTGGACGCAGAAAGACCTCGCCATGGAGCTGAAAGTCCGTGAACTCTTGATCAAAAAGATAGAAAATGGCGACCTGATCCCCGAAGATGACGTTCGCCGGATGCTCGAAAAAACGCTTGAGATACGTCTCATTGATACTCCGGAAGATGAGAGTGGAAAGAAGAAAACCGGAAATGTCGTCCCCACACTGGGAGATGTCATCTCAATTAAAAAAGTAAAAAAATAGACCCCTGTATTTTTTTCCAGGTACGCAAAGGGAAAAACCCGACCTGTACAAACCAGGTATCAATAGGGAGAGAAAGGGGGCCGTGTGTATCTTGTCCCGGAACTGGGCGAAAGTTTTCCATTTTAATTTGTTTTTTCATCGTAGTGCGAATGGATCATGCTATTTAAATACTGGCAATGCGAATCTGAAAGTAATGTGTGGTGAATGTTTTTTTGCCCGTGAATGTTTTTATCACGAAGAGCAGAGCACATCCACGATGCATGAAATCTGAAAGTCCAAAAGAAGGACCCTGTTTTAGCCAGGCTACTAACCCAGCCTGTGCTGTACATCAACGACCAGCCATCCCTGGTTCTTATCGTTATTACGCTGGTTTTAGTTATCTCCCGTACTGAACGGAATCACCGATTTCCGTTTTGAAGGGAGGAGGATTACAAATGAGAGGAAAAGATATTCGTCTTGAACGTATCATGAACCGAAACACAAGAAAGACCATCATCGTCCCGATGGACCATGGTGTGACGAACGGGCCGATAAACGGCCTGATCGATCTTGGTGACGCAGTTGACCAGGTGGCGGAAGGGGGTGCCAATGCGGTGCTGGGTCATATGGGCCTGGCATTATATGGTCACCGGAAAACCGGACGGGACATCGGGCTCATTCTCCACCTGTCAGCAAGCACATCGATCGGACCTGACCCCAACGAGAAAGTGTTGATCAACACGGTTCAGAATGCATTGAAAATGGGGGCCGATGCTGTATCGATGCATGTCAACATCGGGGCTGATTCAGAGGCAGTGATGCTTTCAGACCTGGGAAAAATTGCAGTAGACTGCATGGAATGGGGGATGCCACTCCTGGCGATGATGTACCCCAGAGGGCCAAAGATCGTCGATGAGCATTGTGTTGACCAGGTGAAACTGGCGGCGAGGGTCGCTGCTGAACTTGGAGCCGATATCGTAAAAACGGTCTACACGGGTGACCCTGACAGTTTCCGTGAAGTGACCCGGGGTTGCCCGGTACCAGTAGTGGTAGCCGGTGGCCAGAAAACTGACGATCGGCGGACACTGGAATTAATAGAAGGTGCCATGGAAGGAGGTGCAGCGGGTCTCTCGATTGGAAGAAATGCGTTCCAGCATAAGACTCCGGCACGTTTTGTGCACGCTGCGGCACTGATCGTTCACGAACGGAAGAGTGTGGATGAAGCACTTGCATCGCTTATCTGAATTATCCGGAATGACAAAATGCAAGTGACCTCATAAAAAGTAAGAAAAGGTTAAAAATCAGGTGAATCAGGTAACAGAATTATCTGGAGTGGAATTAGATCATGATTGGCAAGGATATCAGGATAGAAAGAATTATCGACCGGAATACGGGAAGGGCGGTCATCGTACCGATGGACCATGGGTTTACCCTGGGGCAGATCGACGGGCTCCTTGATATGACCAAAATTATATCTGAGGTATCGGAAGGCGGTGCAAATGCAATTGTCCTGCATAAAGGGCTTGTGAAACGCGGTCATCGGAAACACGGGCGCGATATCGGGCTTATTGTGCACCTTTCGGCCAGCACCTCCTTAAATCCGGATCCGAATGACAAGGTCCTCGTGTGCACGGTGGAGGAGGCCATTGCACTGGGGGCTGACGGCGTCTCCATTCATATCAACCTCGGCGCACCGCAGGAATCGAGAATGCTCGAGTCGGCCGGGAGAATCGTAAATGACTGTAATCGTTGGGGAATGCCGTTGCTCGTCATGATTTACCCGAGAGGAAAGGGAATTGACTCCAATTCACCCCAGGCGATCGGGCACTGCGTCAGGGTGGCCGAGGAGCTCGGGGCAGACCTGATCAAGACAAATTATCCCGGAGACCCGGTTTCGTTTAAGAAAATTACCGATGCCTGTTCAGTCCCGGTACTGGTGGCCGGAGGTGAGAAGATGGGTGATCTTCAGTCACTCCAGCTGATCCGTGAGTCGGTCCATGCGGGGGGTGCCGGTGTTTGTGTCGGTCGTAATGCATTCCAGAGGGCCTCCCCTGGTGCTTTTGTGAAAGCCCTCGGACTTGTGGTCCATGATGACCTGGAACCCGCCCTCGCACTGGGGCGGTCCGGATGAAAGAGTTCTGGGTGGATTGCCGGCCCTGGAACAAGGGTATTGCGACAACTGCTATCGAGAGCGGAGCAGATACACTTGTCCTTGACCTGGCAAAATCCGGAAGTGAGCTCGGAAGGATCAGGACCGTTGCACCAGACGGGGACCTTGTCCCGGACAGGGATGTATTCACCTGCAGGATAAAAGACAAGGAAAGTGAAACCGAGGCCGTCGCCTTCTCACGGAAGGGGTATGTGATCGTTGAGACCGGAGACTGGAATGTAATTCCTCTCGAAAACCTTGTTTCGATGTCCGACCGCATTATTGCACTCGTGAAGGACCTTGAATCAGCGGAGCTCGCGTTAAATGTCCTTGAAAAGGGAGTCTGCGGTATCCTTCTCTCAACGACAGACCCTTCGATTGTCAGGAAGGTCTCTTCACTTCTCAAGTCCGGTTCTCCTCCAGCCGAAATTGTTCCCCTTACGATCACCCGGATCACGTCTGCAGGGATGGGTGACCGTGTCTGTGTCGATACGTGTTCACTATTGCAGGACAGTGAAGGGATGCTCATTGGCAATACATCGGCCGGTGCATTCCTCGTCCATGCGGAGACCCTGAAAAACCCGTATGTTGCCCCCCGGCCGTTCCGGGTAAATGCCGGGGCGGTCCATGCCTACGCGACAATGCCGGGCGGAAAAACCGCCTACCTGTCTGACCTCAGCGCCGGTGACCGGGTGTTGATCTCAGATTTTCGCGGAGCGACAAAAGAAGCAACCGTCGGGAGGGTAAAAATTGAACTCCGCCCACTGCTGCTGATCGAAGCGGTGTACCAGGACAGCCACGTAAGTGCGGTCCTCCAGAATGCTGAGACGATCCGCCTGGTCCGTGAAGATGGTGGGGCCTGTTCTGTGGCCTCATTAAAAACAGGGGATATCGTGATGGGGACGGTCACAGAAAGTGGTCGTCATTTTGGTGTCGCGGTAAAAGAACATATTATTGAAAAGTGAAGGTGGACGATATCATGGTAGGAAAAGGGACCCTGTTTCGCTGTTCTGGAAATATTTCGCGGGGATTCGCAGGATGAAGGTTGGTATTATTGGAGGTACCGGCAGGATGGGACGCCTATTTGCCGGGGTATTTGAACGGGCAGGAGATGATGTCGTATGTTCCGGCAGGACTACACGGATTACGGCAATGGATATTGCCAAAGGATCCGATCTTGTGATCGTTTCAGTCCCGATTCATGCCACAAC
This sequence comes from uncultured Methanomicrobiales archaeon, assembly GCA_903819595.1. Lineage (GTDB taxonomy): Archaea > Halobacteriota > Methanomicrobia > Methanomicrobiales > Methanospirillaceae > CAIKOD01. Next base: position 13,461 of record CAIJED010000068.1, read on the forward strand.
TGAGGTGATCCGGGACATTGCACCGCATCTTGTCGAATCACAGGTGGTCTGTGACTTAACTTCGCTCAAGGTATTCCCGGTCAGGGAGATGCTCTCTTCAAGGGCGGAAGTCATCGGGCTTCACCCGATGTTCGGCCCCTCAGTCCGGACACTGGAACAGCAGACGATCATCGTTACTCCCGCTCGTTGCAGCCCGGCGAACCTTGATCGGCTGACTGAAACTTTAAAGAAGGAAGGTGCGAGAACCACGATCACGACACCTGATGCCCATGACCGGATGATGGCGGTTGTCCAGGGACTTACACATTTCGTTACCCTGTCCATGGCCGAGACGATGCGAAGGCTCGATATTACCCCTGAAAAAACCGAACCATTTATGAGTCCGGTGTACCAGATAGAGACCGGACTTGTGGGTCGGCTCCTGTCCCAGGACCCTGGTTTGTACGGGGATATGCTCCGGATGAACCCTTATGTCCCGGCGGTCCTTGAGGCCTGCGAACATGCGGTCAGGGATGTGAAGGATACCGTCCTATCCGATGATAGTGGCCTCTTTGAGGAACTTTTTACCCGGAACAGCGAACATTTCGGTAAATATTGCAACGCTGCGTCATCCCTGACGGATTCGCTGATCGAAGCGATGGTGAAACGATGACCCTGTTTGCCCTGGGACCCATTGGGACATTCAGCCACGAAGTTGCGTGCAGGTTGGTTCCACCAGAAGAAGTACAGTTACTCCCGGCCATCGGGATGGTCCTGTCAAACGTGGAGCAGGGCGCAGGTGACGGGGTGATCCCTGTTGAGAATAGCGAAGCCGGGGGGGTCGGGCCGGCTCTTGACGGGCTGCTGCGGTACAATGTTTTTGTTGTGGCCGAACTGTATATTGAGGTCCATCATTTTCTTGCATCGTTTCTTCCCCTTGATGAGGTTTCAGTGATCTATGCACATCCCCAGACCAGTGAACAGTGCAGTGAATTTCTCGATCATCTGGGTATCGAGATCATTCCTGTAAAAAGTAATGCTGTAAGCGCTATTGAGCTACTCGGGAACCGTACCGGGGCTGCGGTGGTATCCAGGAAAATCTGCGAGATTTACGATCTGCCGGTCGTTGTCTCCCATATCGAGAATAACCCCCACAATACCACGCGGTTTTTCCGTGTATCAGGTCATCCCAGGCAGGAAGATTTTCCCGAAAAGTGCAGTATCGTGGTCGATCCGGCGACCGATCGGCCCGGGCTTCTCCACGAACTGCTCGGGGTATTTGAAAGGCGTGGGATAAACCTTTGCAGGATCGAGTCCCGTCCATCGAAAAGGGGCATGGGAAGTTATGTCTTTTTCATCGACATCACGACATCAACCGGGTACGAGGAGTCACTTGCTGAACTGGAGAAACTGACGAATATCAAACGGTTCGGCTGTTACAGGCGCCTGGAGCTGGCTCCATGAACATTACCCTTCCGAAAATGGAGGCGTGCGGGTTCCGGGTAACGGCCCCCCCTTCAAAGAGTTATACCCACCGGGCCCTTATCATTGCTGCCCTGGCAGACGGTGTTTCAGAAATAAAAAATCCTCTTGATTCGGGCGATACGCGTGTCACCTGCAGGGCACTCAGGGCACTGGGTACCGCTATCCGCGAGGAACCGGGCCTCATTCATATCAGGGGGAATTCAGGTCATTTCTCCTGCGGGGAGATGATGACCCTCGATATGGAGAACTCGGGTACCAGCTTCCGGCTCCTGACGGCCGCAGCCTTACTCTGCAGCGAACCGGTAATTTTCACCGGGAGTCAAAGGATGCAGGAGCGCCCAATTGGCCACCTTGTTGAGGCCCTCAATTCTATTGGCGGCCGGATCGGGTACCTTGGGAAGACGGACTATCCACCCCTCCTTGTGGAAGGGACGATGCGGGGTGGCCTGGTATCAATTCCCGGTACTATCAGTTCCCAGTTTATTTCAGCACTGATGATATCAGCGCCCTATGCCGAATCCGATATCGAAATCCGGATTACCGGTGATGTGGCATCAAGATCGTACCTGGATATCACTGCCGACTGCATGGCAACGTTCGGCGTGGTCCCGGAGCGGGAAGGGTACCAGGAGTTCATGATCAGGTCCGGTCAATGTTACAAAGGCCGGACCTATGTGATCGAAGGAGATTACTCGTCAGCATCATACTTTTTTGCCATTGCCGCAGTTACCGGAGGCGTGGCAGAAGTGGAAGGTCTCAACCCTGTATCGGTGCAGGGCGACCGGATGTTTGTCGAGGCGCTGGGCAGGATGGGTTGTCAGGTGACCTGGGAGCAGAACTGTATCAGGGTTGAGAGGAGTGGTGATTTAACAGGGATTACGATGGATATGTCTTCATCTCCTGACACGGTACAAACATTGTGCATGGTGGCAGCAATGGCATCCACTCCGTCCCACATCAGTGGGATTTCCCACTTAAAATACAAGGAAAGTGACCGGATCAGGGCAACTGTCGACCTCCTGAACAGACTCGGAGGCAATGCAACAATAACCGAAGACGGTATCAGTATCATTCCGGCACCGCTTCATGGCGGTACCATTGACCCGGGAGACGACCACCGGACTGCGATGAGTGCTGCAGTACTAGCTCTTACCCGGGGGGATATCACGATCCGGAACGCGGAATGCGTGGATAAGTCCTTCCCGGATTATTTTACGGCTATTTTTGGGATATTACCGGGATGATCCTGATTGAGACAATAGATACGGA
>CAIJED010000069.1 GCA_903819595.1 uncultured Methanomicrobiales archaeon
ATTGAAATTCAAAAATCCCACTGATATTTTTGAATTATCCGTGTGACAAATCATTATATCAAATCCCAGCCAAAGGTTTTTCAGACAATGGTGTTGAAACCCACGATCCCTGTAAACCCTCTTGGGGATATCTCCCTCCTCCTGAAAGGAATGACTAATACCGGGTTCCAGGGCCGGAAACTCGGTGAGTCCGTTGAAATATGGTCTGAAATGATCAAGGACCCGGATTGTACCATCCTGCTCGGGTTGTCGGGCGCAATGATCCCGGGTGGTATGCAGAAGTGCCTGGTTGAACTCGTCGAACGCCACTTCGTGGATGTTATTGTCTCAACAGGTGCCAATATTTTTCACGATATATGCGAACATACCGGTGTACGGCACTACATGGGCCACCATCATGTTGACGACGGGCACCTGTTCTCGAAGGGAATTGACAGGATATATGATGTCTTCGCATACGAGGAACAATTCAGGAATGTAGACCGCCAGATCGCGGACTTTGCCGGCGAAATTGCGCCGTTTCATGGGTCTTCAGCAGAGTTCATCCGAAGGTACGGGGAATTTCTGCTCAGGACACATCCGGAAGGGTCGTCGCTGATCGGGAGTTCTGTGCGGGAATCGGTACCGGTATTTATTCCCGCGCTATCAGATTCATCAATTGGTATCGGCCTCCTGATGGCCAGGAGAAAAGGTGTCCAGGTGGAGATCGATCAGATCGCAGACGTTGATGAGATTGCGAAAATTGTCGAGGGTTCAAAAAAGACCGGCGTGATATATATTGGCGGCGGCGTTCCGAAAAATTTTATCCAGCAAACCCAGGTAATCGCATCGATTTACGAGAACCGGCAGGAAGGCCATGCCTACGCCATTCAGTATACCACCGATGCCCCCCATTGGGGCGGGTTGTCGGGATGTACATTCGAAGAGGCAATCAGCTGGGGAAAAGAGTCGGTACAGACGTCCAGGGCCCAATGTTTCTGCGATGCGACCATCGCGCTTCCGCTGGTCACCGCAGCCCTGATCACAAGTGGTATCATGCGGGAAAAGGCCCGGTGAATGAATAGTACTCCGGGTTGAAAAGTCCTGTGGCAAATAAGATTAAAATTCAATTAAATGGCCCTATCCCCACGAATATTCCGCGTTCTATGTTTTTCTCTCTATCAGTCTGATACAACCCGATACAGAAAGAGTTATCACCAGTTCTGATCTATATAATAAAGCACCATTCATGGAGCAGCCAGTTTGTGCTGCGAGTGTCGAAAGATGCGAGATTCGCTGTTGAGGTAGCCAAGCCTGGTATGGCGCAGGTTTGCTAAACCTGTGTCCCCCTGGGACTCGAGGGTTCAAATCCCTCCCTCAGCGTTAGGAGCAAATCTCATTTAAGGGGGATTGGATGGCTCAGGAAGAGGACATAAAATACTTTGTACGGGTCAGCAACTCTGATCTGGACGGGACGAAGCAGGTCAAGGTTGCCTTAACGGGCATCAAGGGCGTTGGCAGACACACCGCAGGTGTGATCACCCATCTTGCCAGTGTCAACGGGCATGACATCATGGGACGTCTCAAGGATGAGGATGTAGACCGCCTAAGAGCTGTGGTAGAGAACTATTCGGAGAGAGTCCCGACGTGGATGGTCAACCGGCCAAAGGATGTGTATACGGGAGAAAGCCGGCACATCTTTGATACCGATCTGTCGACCGCCCTCGACGAGGATATCAACCTGATGAGGAAAATCCGTTGTTACCGTGGGATCAGGCATGAAACGGGTCAGAAGGTCCGTGGACAGCGCACCAAGTCAACCGGTCGTACGGGCACCACTGTGGGTGTGAAGAGGAAGAAAGAGTAAGTGGTGAAATAGATGGGTTACCCAGGGAAGAACCACAAACAATACCAGACGCCAAAACGGCCCTTCGAGAAGACAAGGATCGAAGAAGAGACCCGTCTGGTCATAGAATATGGGCTTCGGAACAAAAGGGAGGTATGGAAAGCCCAGGCTTACCTCAGGCGCTACCGGAAAGCTGCACGTGACCTCCTCTCGATGATGTCCGCAGGTGTGGATATCCAGGTTTTCGAGAGTAAAAAAGCGGTATTGATCGATCATATCCAGCGAGTAGGCCTTCTTGGACCTGATGCCGATATCGATGATGTACTGTCGTTGAAAGTACCGGCACAACTCGAAAGGCGGCTTCAGACACTGGTGTACCGCCAGGGGCTCGCACGGTCGCCGAAACAGTCGCGCCAGCTTATCACCCACGGGCATATCGCGATTAACGGCAAGCGGGTATCAATTCCGGGATACCGCGTAAACCGGGCAGAAGAGACGCAGCTCTCCTATTACGGGAAATCCCCGCTGACATTATCAGACCATGCAGAGCGGGCAAGAATTGGCAAGGTCGGTAGATAACCATGGCATCAGACAAGGAAAAATGGGGGATTGCGCATATATTTGCATCCTTCAACAATACGATAATTACCGTGACCGACCTCTCGGGAGCCGAGACGGTGACAAAGAGCAGCGGTGGTATGGTCGTCAAGCAGGACCGGAATGAAAGTTCACCCTATGCCGCCATGCAGATGGCGTCAAACGTTGCCCAGGTTGCACGCGAGAAGGGCATCACCGGTGTCCACGTGAAGGTCAGGGCACCTGGCCGGGGTAAACAGAGAAGTCCGGGACCTGGTGCACAGGCAGCAATTCGTGCTCTGGCAAGGGCTGGCATGCGCATCGGGCGCATTGAAGATGTCACCCCGGTTCCGCATGACTCTATCCGGGCAAAAGGCGGAAGGCGTGGACGGAGAGTCTGATGGAGATCATATTCAACCGGCTTGACGATGTTTCATGCCGTTTCCAGATAGGGCCGGTCAATTCTGCCTTTGCCAATTCATTCCGGCGGGCAATGATCGGAGAGGTCCCTACACTGGCGATCGAAGATGTGCGTATTTATGATAATACCAGTGCACTCTTTGATGAAATACTCGCACACCGGATTGGACTGATACCGATCAGGACCGACCTGTCAAGCTATGTAGCGAGAGAGAACTGTTCCTGCAATGGAGAAGGGTGTCCGGCATGCCGGGCCACGTTTACGATGAGCGTGGAAGGTCCGGGGATGGTATATTCCAGGGATCTTATTCCTGAAGATCCTCAGACGGCACCAGCCATTGATACTATCCCTATTGTCAAACTGACAAAAGATCAGAAGGTTGTCATTGAGGCCCATGCGATCCTGTCCACAGGAAAAGTACATGCGAAATGGCAGCCGACAACGGCATGCGGGTACAAGAATTATCCACTCATTACCATTGGCGAGGCTTGTGATGGCTGCGGCCAGTGTGTCGAAGAATGCCCGAGGGAGGTACTGGAAGTGGACAGTGCCCGCGTCCGGGTCGTTCCGGGTCGTATCGAGGACTGCTCGCTCTGTGGGTTATGCGAAAAAGCATGCCTTGGAAGCGGGATCGGGGAAGAACCGGCAATCAGGGTCACATCTGAGAAAAAGCGTTATATCTTCGTAGTAGAAGGCGACGGCTCCCTGCCGGTCAAAGAGATCATCGAGCGTGGTCTCCGGTTTATAAAAGACCAGTCCGTGGAGCTGAAAGATAAGATCGGTGAAATATCGGGAGGTACAGGAGATGAAAAGCAGGAGTAAGACCAATCCACGCCTGGTAAACCTCATCTCACTGCTGAAGAACACTTCGCGTGAGAACGGGGTTAATATCTGGCGGGATATTGCCACAAGGATTGAAGCATCCAGTAGTAAGTATGCTGAAGTGAACCTGAGCAAGATCAATCGTTATGCCAATGCCGGTGAAACGATTATTGTTCCAGGGAAGGTCCTTGGCAGCGGTATCATTGAAGCATCGGTAAAAGTTGCTGCATTGAATTTTTCGGAGTCGGCGGCTGAAAAAATTACCGGGGCAAAAGGGCAGTGTATGAGTATTGAGCAATTACTGAAAGACAACCCGAAAGGTAGTCAGGTAAGGATTCTGAGGTGAAGCAACATGGTTACAATTATTAACGGTGACGGACTTCTCCTCGGACGGCTTGCAAGCCTTGTTGCCCGGCGGGCACTGAGTGGGGAGACAATTGCAATTGTCAATGTCGAGAAGGTAATCATATCAGGCAGCAGGGCACGGGTCCTGAATACCTACGACCATAAACGGTCGATTGGTTCGACTGAAGGAGGTCCGTTTTTCCCCCGGAGGCCCGACCATATTATGAAGCGTACTATCCGCGGGATGCTTCCCTATAAAAGGGAACGTGGTATTGACGCGTTAAAGCGGATCAAGACGTATGTCGGGGTACCATTTGAATTCCAGGGAAAAGAAACAGAGACTCTGGAGGAAGCTCACATGGACCGCCTGAACAATGCGCAATATATATCGCTCGGTGCAGTGAGCACATTCCTTGGAGCTAAATACTGAGGGGTGGAGACATGGTAAAGATTATCAATACAAGTGGCAAAAGGAAAACCGCAATCGCCCGTGCGACAATGAAAGCAGGTAAAGGGAGGATCCGTATTAACTCGGTACCACTCGAGATCTACGGGACTGAGCTGGTCAGGATGAAAATCTCTGAGCCCATCCTTCTTATGCCGAATGCAGTCGAGGGCGTTGATATTGCAATCGATGTGCAGGGTGGAGGGATCATGGGCCAGGCCGAAGCAGTTCGGACTGCACTTGCGCGTGGTATCCTGAAGTGGTCCAATGACCCCCAGATTAAGGAAGTATATCTTGCATACGACCGGACCCTGCTCGTCAATGATTCGAGGCAGAAAGAAGCGAAGAAACCGCACGGTCGCGGTGCACGAAAGAAATTCCAGAAATCGTATCGTTAAGGGACAAAAAATTAGATTGAGCCTGTATGATACCTGTACGATGTTTCACCTGCGGAAAGGTTATTTCCCCAGCGTATGAAGAATTTAAACACCGCCGTGATGCGGGCGAGGATCCCAAAAAGATCCTCGACGATCTCGGTATGGACCGCTATTGCTGTCGGCGAATGCTGCTGACGCACAAGGAGATTATTGACGATATCAACCCGTACCAGTGAGGGGTCGTGGGGTAGCCTGGAATCCTATGGCGTTCGGGATGCCGTAACCTGAGTTCGAATCTCAGCGACCCCATTTAATGTTTATGTGAAAAATTTGAGGACTGATAATGCAATCGTATACCCGATATGAAAGAGCCCGGATAATCGGAGCCAGGGCCCTGCAAATATCGATGGGTGCCCCGCTCCTGATCAAAACCGTAAAGAGTGATCCTCTCGAGATTGCAATCGAGGAATTCCAGGCCAACATCATTCCCATCACCGTGAAGAGGAAGTAGGCATGACAATAATACAGGAGATCCGGTTAAGGACGATATTGGACAGCCGTGGCAATCCCACTGTGGAAGCAGATATTTACACAGAAGATGGATTTGGGCGTGCTTCTGCACCAAGCGGTGCCAGCACCGGGAAATTTGAAGCAAAAGTGAAGTCCCCGGAAGAAGCGGTGGAGTTAGCGCGGGAGAACCTGGTTCCCAAATTCATCGGGTTGGATTCCCAGGAGCAGGTCTGTTTTGACGGGCTGTTACGGGAAACTGATGGCACGTCTGATTTTAATTCAATCGGCGCAAATGTCGCCGTTGCGCTTTCTCTTGCGAATGCAAAGGCTGCGGCGTCATCACTTGGCATGGAGTTGTACCGCTATCTCGGTGGGACATTCGTCATGGACACACCGTTTCCACTGGGAAATGCCATTGGAGGCGGGGCACATGCTGCAAATGCAACCGAAATTCAGGAGTTCCTGGTTGTTCCGACAGGTGCAGCAGGCGCGAAAGAGGCGGTATTTGCCAATGCGGAAGTCCACCGGAAAGTCAGGGAACTTTTAAAGGGCATTGGTAAGCCGTGCGGTAAAGGTGATGAAGGGGCCTGGGCTCCTGATATCACGGACCGCGTTGCATTCGAGATTGTAAAGGAAGCCACCGGACTCGTCTCTGATGATTTCGGATTTGGTATTGACATGGGAATTGACGTTGCATCCAGCCAGATGTGGCAGGGGGACGACAGTACCTACCATTACCGCGATACCACCAGGACGACAGAAGAACAAATTGCGTATATCTGTGAACTTGTCGATCAGTATGGGTTGATTTATGTGGAAGATCCTCTTCACGAGGATGATTTTGAAGGGTTTGCCGAGCTGACCGAGCAGGTTGGTGAACGGTGCCTTATCTGCGGGGATGACCTGTTTGTGACGAACCCGGGCCGCATTACCGATGGTATCAGCAATGGTTCGGCAAATTGCGTCCTGATTAAACCAAACCAGATTGGTACCCTGACAGAGACATTTGAGGCCATCAGGCTTGCGCACACACACGGATTGGATACCGTGATGAGCCACCGTTCGGGAGAGACTACAGATACAACAATTTCGCACCTCGCGACGGCATTTAACTGCATTTTCCTTAAAACAGGGATCGTGGGTGGCGAGAGGATAGCGAAACTGAATGAACTTATTCGAATTGAGGAGATGCTAGAATGACAGAAACAGAGATGGAACTTGAACTGAAAGAGCCGCTTGTCCCAGTAGAGGAATACCTCGCAGCAGGGATTCACATCGGGACACAGCAGAAAAGCAAGGACATGAAGAAATTTATCTACCGGGTCAGAGGGGACGGGCTTTATATCCTCGATATCCGGGAGACGGATGAGCGGATCAAAACTGCAGCCAAGTTCCTGAGCCAGTTCGATTCACCGAATATCCTTGTCGTTACATCCCGCCAGTACGGACAGTACCCTGCAAAGAAATTTGCCGAGACAATCGGCGGGATGGCAATGACGGGACGGTTTATCCCCGGAATGCTGACAAATCAGAACCTTCACAACTATATTGAACCTGAAGTCGTCGTTGTCACTGACCCGATTGGTGATGCCCAGGTAGTGAAAGAGGCGGTCCAGAGCGGGATACCGATCCTTGCCCTCTGTGATACCAATAACATGACCAGCTTTGTAGACCTTGTCATACCCACCAACAACAAGGGTCGGAAAGCACTTGGTATGATTTATTATCTCCTCACGCGGGAGATGCTCAGACACCGTGGAATTACCACGTCACTGACTCCCGAAGATTTCGAGACCGAGTTCTAGATATACCATCAGTATGATAGGTTAGTCCGATGAAGATGCGTCCATGCGCGGTATCAGGCATGTTCTACCCAAACGATCCGGACCACCTTGAACAACTGTTGGCAAAATTTTTTAAGGATGCCGGTGCTGGCCGAAACGCTAAGGGGGTTGTGGTACCTCATGCCGGGTATATCTATTCCGGAAGAGTGGCAGCCCTTTCCTATGCGTCGATAAACCCTGGATTTGCCGGTACATTTATCCTGATTGGCCCAAGTCACCGCG
>CAIJED010000070.1 GCA_903819595.1 uncultured Methanomicrobiales archaeon
GCATTGCTGCTATAGTGTAGTCCGGCCAATCATGTCGGCCTTTCACGCCGACGACTGGGGTTCGAATCCCCATAGCAGCACTAGGACAAGAAGTTCGATTCCCCATACGCTGTTTTTTATTAACGGAGAAGCCAATCTTCCTTCATGCCTACCCGAGCTTCCATGCTGACAAAATTCTCTCCCTTCAACTCCATATACATCCCGGTAATTTCGAGAAGCGCTTCTTCATCATCTACATACAGGACCGATATCATCCAGCACGTTTCCGTACCATTTTCGGTTATCCTGTCTGGAAAGCAGGCCAATAAGAATAAGTCCCTGCCAATACAGGTCCAAGGCAGTCTATCGACGGATCTGGATAACTATTGGAGAGAACGTTTTTTATTTCCCACCAAACCGGTAGAGCCCTTTCGGTACACTGATCTCAAACCGTTCACCTTTTCCCGGCTCTCCGGTCTTAGCGATCCCGATCCCGGAGACATCAAGGATATCGTGAACGAAGAATAGGTCAAACCCGGTCACCTTGCCGAAGTTCCTGGTGAACAGGTCAGCCCTTTTATTTTCAGAAATCCCTACGCCGTTATCTGTATAGGTAACAATACAACCGGATGCTGATTCACGGGCAGTAATCCGGATTTCTGTGACCGTTTCCCCGTGCTTTACCGAGTTTTTGATCAGGTGCCAGAAAACTTTCCCGATAATCGGATCCACCAAAATTTCCAGGTTCTCTGCTTCATTCATTAATATTTAGCTGATAATTGACCGTTATATTGATTGTAATCGAAAGGAGATACAAGGTTCAGACTGAATTTTTCCAACAACCGGGAGGCACTATTAAGTGCAATGCCGTAGAAGCAACAAAACGCGGCGTTACCATGGGGAACTATAATAATGTCAGGGCGATCAAGCAGGACGGGATCGAGAAGAAACGTGCATTTTTGATTGGTGGCGGGGTGGCTTCTCTCGCTGCCGCTTTTTACCTGGTCTATGACGGTCACATGGACGGGAAAATGATCACCATCATTGAGAACCTGCCGGTCCTCGGTGGAAGTATGGATGGGTCCGGGGATGAGAAAAGAGGTTTCCTCATCCGGGGTGGGAGGGAGATGGAGGAGCATTACGAGTGCAGCTGGGATCTCTTTTGCCATATCCCTACTATTGAGAATCCTTCCCGGACTGTTCTGGAGGATTTACGGGAAGTAAACAGGATTGATCCGAACGTGGCTGCCTGTCGCCTGATGCACAAGTGCGGGGAAAAGATCGAGCGGGAGACTCTTGGCCTGAACGGTCACCATATCATGCAACTGGAAAAACTCATCCTGGCAACTGAAGAAGAGTTAGGGGCAACAAAAATCGAAGAATTCTTCGACGAATCGTTCTTTGCAACGGATATGTGGTATTACTGGCGGTCGATGTTTGCGTTCGAAAACTGGCAGAGCCTGGTGGAAATGAAACGCTATATGCACAGGTTCATCCATCACCTGCCCAACCTGAGCCGGCTCCGCCAGATTTTATTTTCCCGCTACAACCAGTATGAATCGATGATCCTGCCATTGCAGAAATGGTTGGAAGAACAGGGGGTGAATTTTCATCGCAACGTCCAGGTTACGGATATGGCCCTGGATATCCTGCCGGATTCCCAGACCGTCACCGCAATTCATCTGGTAAAAAATGGCGAGACAACCATCGTCACAACAACAAAAGACGACTTAATTTTCTTCACATGTGGTTCGATGACAGAAAATTCAACCCTAGGGAATATGAGTACACCGGCAGGGGTGAATCGGGGACCAGGGGCATCCTGGGAACTTTGGAAAAAAATCGCCACCAAAGGCCCATCCTTTGGCAGACCCGAGGTCTTCTGCGACCATATTGACAAAACCAAGTGGGAATCCTTTACCATTACCTGCACAGATTCCCCGATGGTGGACCTGTTAACAAAATTGACTGGCAGGGACCCGTATTCGGGAAAGCTGGTCACCGGTGGAATCATGACCGCTGTCGACTCATCATGGCTCTTAAGCGTCACATGTCACAGGCAGCCGCATTTTACGAACCAGCCGGAGAACGCCATTGTCCTGTGGGCATATGGTCTGTTGCCGGATAACGTGGGTGATCACGTCAAAAAGAAGATGGAATACTGCACCGGGGAGGAACTACTACGGGAGTTACTCTATCACATGGGAGCGGGTGATCTGACAGAAGCGATTGTTGCCAGTTCCACGGTTATACCCTGCATGATGCCTTACATCACGAGCCAGTTTATGCCGCGGATCAAGGGAGACCGGCCGGAGGTAGTCCCAAAAGGGAGTGTTAATCTTGCATTCCTGGGGCAGTTTGTGGAGATTCCCGGCGATTGTGTTTTCACCGTCGAATACTCGGTGCGTTCTGCCATGACGGGGGTTTATACCCTGCTCAATCTTGATAAGCAACCCCCGGAAGTCTATCCCAGCCAATATGATATCCGGGTCATCGCTAAGGCCATCAAATCCATGCACGGCGAAAGCCATGTCCCTGGAGAAGGACTGATCCGCTACCTGCTGAAGGATACAAGCATGGCAGGATTAATGTGACCAATGTGACCGGGCAATCGATCTGATGACCGGTTACCGTCCACGTGTGGTATTCAACTGATCTTTTTTTTAGTCAATCCGCCGGGAGAGAGCCACCGGGATTTCATCTCGCAGAACGAAAAAATCGATCTTACACTCACTGGTAGTACCGGGATAGTCAGCTCCCCTCCCCTGGCTCATTCGTTACGGTCGGGACTGCTTTCCTACCTGCAATCCGCGCTGGTGCTGCACCTTATCACCGACCGGCAATGCACACGGTTTCAATGGGGTCACAACGCCAGTGAATGCCCGGTCTCATGAGGCCATCCACAACAGGCGACCAGCTCTTCCGAAAATATGGTAGCAACATTGACTTGCCATTTTTTCACATCTTACCATTTTCAATGTGGAATCGGATGTATCGGGAAAGAGTCCGCTTCTTCGCGCTCCAGCCAGAAAGCTCAATCCCTGTTTTGGAAAAAAATACGCAAATTCTTTATCGCCCCTTGTCGCACGGTACCTATCCTGTACATGATGAGGTGAGTGATGATATTCATTGCACTGGCTAAATTTAAAACGAATCTGACGAAAGAAGTAGTTGCTCAGAACCTGAAGGATATCGAGGCGGACACGAAAGGACAGATCCGATACCGGGACATCTACTGGACGCTTGGAAGGTATGATACCGTCGTAATCTTTGAAGCCCCGGACGAAAAAGCAGCGATGAATATGGTCTTAAAGCGGGCGGACCGGATGGACATTGAAACTCTTGTTGCCGTACCGGCAGACGAAGGGAGTCCGGCAGGACCGGTATGACCAGAATTTTCACCAGGAACTTTTAATCCTTTTTTTGTTCATCCATGAATTTCCTGACCGTATAGAGGGGAACAGGGAAGTATATCACGAGGGGCTGTCGGATTCATGGGTCACCTGTGAGTTGCTGTCAGCAGGATGGTATCCGGGTATCCGGAAATGTATGATGCAGGCCGATAATCCTTCATAGCCCTCCGAAAACATACCCGTTCGACCGTTCGAAATTGGTAGATGAATGACCGGGTTCTACGGCAGGGAGGAATACATGCCACTCCACACCTGTCAACAACGATACAACGGTGATATGGGAAGGCCAGTGCGCACCCCGCACCCGGGGCCAGTGAAATCAGCCGGGTCCCGGAGAAGATGGCGAAGCCCGGTCCTCGCCCTTGTGAAGTACATCTTTTGCCTGTTTGCGAGCGGAAATGTCCCGGATAGAAATGAGTATGGCGGGTTCACCCTCATATCGTATCACTTTCCCAATACTTTCCACGGAAATTTTCCTCCCTTTGGCGGATATCGCATTGTAATGCGCCAGGTATGCATCGTGGCCCCCGGAGACATTGATGAAGTCTTTTACAACATCCGGCTGAGATTCGGGTGCGATAAATTCCATCACATTCCTGCCGTTAAGTCCGGCAGGGCTATCAGATTCTGTCACGAAAGCCATTGCATTATTGGCAAACAGGATCTTTCCCTGGAAATCAAGGATCATGATCCCTTCAAATGCATACTCAACAAGAGACCGGAACTTCTCCTCGCTCTCCCGGAGTTGAAGTTCCATATGTTTGCGAGCGGAAATGTCAGTCCCGATGCTTAACAGGCCGCAAAATTCACCTTTTCCATCGAGGAGTGGTTTATTGTGCCAGTGTATCCAGACCCGCTTCCCATCGTGGGTCATGTTTTCATTCTCGTTCTGGATATGGTCTTCCGGGTGTTGGATGATATCATTGATCAGAAGACTGATGTCCCGGTTTGATCCGGATTCGATGACCGGTACAATCGTCCCCATCACGGGTTTTCCAATGATCTCGTCTTTGGAATATCCGAAAAATCGCTGGGCATATTCATTGAAAAATGAGATATTCCCGGATTTATCCCATTTAAGAATAATGCTATTGGCATTTTCTACGAGCTCACGGTATTTTCGTTCGCTCTCACCCAGTGCTTGTTCCACCTGCCGATGCCTAATTGCATAACAGATCTTATTTGAAAGTTCAACGAACTGGCTCCTTGGTTCGCCGCCTTTCTGGAGATAAAAATCGGCACCGTTGTTGAGTGCTTCGATGACTACTTCTTCACGCCCCCGGCCAGTAAAAATAATAAACGGAGTGGTATTTCCCGACGCTTTTAGCTGCTTGAGGAACGTAATCCCGTCCATTTCCGGCATCTGGTAGTCGGAGATGATGGCATCATAGTGCTCCAGGTTCAACTGTTCCAGTGCAGTCTCAGCTGACATCAGCGTGTCAACGGACAGTATCCCCTCCCTTTCCAGGTAGAGTTTGCCGATTTCAAGAAGGCCGGGTTCGTCATCGACATAGAGTACCCGGAATGTACCTGCCATTGCACTCCATTATCTTTTTTCAGAGACTCATACTTTTCGGTACTGAAAATTTTAATGTTGGGCAGGATCAGGGTATTACCAGGGGGGTCTCCTGTCGCCCGGAATAAAAACTGCCCCGGGTTTCGGCAACAGACGATTGCAGGCATATTCTTGTCGTCGGTGCACGGATGTCAGAATATTGCAGGCAATTTCATTTCCAGTAAAATGACACCTGTTACCAGGGCACCTCGTGAAACCAGGCGAAAGATGCCCGCACTCTGTTGTTCCCGAATGGGTTTCATTGCAGGACGCAAGGGATCAGTAATCGTCTTTTGCGTATGCCTGATGATCACCCTGTGATCTGAATGTTTCGACCATTACCCCGGTGATGATACAGAAAACATAGCAGACAATTCGTGAAAAAGTCCGGTCTGAATACAGGTGAACAGAAAACGCCGCTCTTATGACCTTCACATGAATGGATTAGTACAGGATTACGCCAATTGTTGCCTGTTGATACCATCGTCATTCTGGTGTCATGATCCATCGCCCAGCTGCACAGAAAGTATCAGGGAATAGTTTCCAGGGCCCTGGCGGCACCTTATGCGACGTGAACCGGGTATAATAATGGCCGCGTGTTCATCTGTTTATCGGCGAATCCAAAAAAAGAATTGATACCAGCAGGGAGATGAAAAACAGCGAAATACGAAATGTGAAGCAGTCTTTTGCATGGAAGACAGGTCCCACCAGTAAGAATGAAAAAGGAACCGTTAGGAGGAGAAATTCTGACGGATGTAACAGACACTGAACATACCTGTATTGAAGCGAGTACCCTTGACAATGCACTGGTCATGATAGTGGTCCTCGAAGAGAACGGGCGTATCATCTCGTGGAACCATGCGGCCGAGACGATCACCGGGTATTCTGCGGATGAGGTGGTCGGTCATCGTGATCTCTGGAAACATCTCTATCCCGATCCCCAATACCGCCCCAGCGTAACAGAGAAAATTTCCGGTGTTATTTTGCGGCCCAGTTATTTCGAAAATCTCGAAACGACGGTCGTGACAAAAAATCAGGAAAAACGGATCATATCCTGGAACACCCGGCAGATCGAATTCTTTGGAAAAATTCATGTAATCGCAACCGAACGGGATATTACAGAACAGCGCAGGGAAGAGGAAAGCCTGGTTGCCTATATGACGGAGATGACCTTACGATTGAAACATCCGGTGGAAATTATCAGTAATAATCTTTTGGGATCTGCCGAGCTGGTCAGGCAGGGAATACTCACCCAGGTAGGGGAAAATATCCAGGAGTTAAAAAAAGGCAGTCCTGGAAAGAAACCAGTCGATCCCGGAAGTATACAGGAAATTTCTTGAAAGGTGAATGATGTGCGGATTTAATTGACCCCCTGGAACTCGAGCAGAAAAAACTCCTTCTGATCCTTGCGTCATCGGCGATGATCCGCCAGCGGAACATTGAAGTTATCAAAGAAATTTCCACTCTTGGGTATTATACAGTCGTGGGGACAACAAACTTTCCGCACAGTGTCCTGGTAAAAATGTATGCCCAAAGTGGTGTGTCGCCGGAAAATGTCTCGTTCATCGACGCGGTGACCCGCAACTCGATGGGGAATGCAGAGGATATCCCGGGAGTTGTGCGGTATATCAATAGTCCGTCGAATTTAAATGACATGGGTATTGCAGTGACTGAAGTGCTCAACGAGCATGCGGGTTTGAAAGTATGCATCATGTATGATTCCGTGAGCATACTGCTGATCTATCTTTCTTCTGCGAATATTTCAAAATTTATTCGCTTTGTCACGAACAAACTCCGGCTCATGGATATTTCAGGCGTCTTCCTCGCGGTTGAGAAAGGTCCCGACCCGATGCTGATGACGCAACTCACCACCTTCGTTGATACGGTCATTGACACGGGATAGCCTCAGCTGACTGGTAGGAAAATGACCAGGCCAGAGTGGACCAATTGAACATTGCGCTAATGATCCGGTATTTATTTAGGGAAATGACCGGGCGTCCATGCGGCATCCGGCAGCATGACCGGTGATACTGGTGCAGGACTGGCCCGGACGACGGTCATCCCAACGATAGGATTATCCTTACATTCCCCTGATACTACTAGTGATGAAAGTTTCAATCCTGATAATCAGCCTGGTACTCGCTGTTGCATTCGTCGTAACAGCCGGATGTACACAGAATGCAGCACCCTCCGTTGTAACGCCGACAGCCACCGCAAGTCCAGTCTCCACACCGATCGCAACACAGGCACCGGTCATCGTTACCACCGCAGTTCCGGCCGGGATGGGTACCCCGGGACCTACAGAAATGCTCCCGGTGAACTACATGCTGGATTTCATGGTACAGGGTAACGGTAATACGGCAGACCCCTACATGGCAGTCACACTCCGGGGTGGCAACGGGATGAACTTCGATTCCCGGGTCGATGTCACATTTACAAAAATGGATGGGACATCACAGCAGGACGTAATGATGCCACCGTTCCACGTGGGACAATTGGTATCCTTCCCGTGCAGTACCGACAAGAACCGGGTGGAGATCTGGGTGACCGCTCCCACCGTGGGAAAAGTGAAGACATACGACCAGATTGTATCGTTTAAGTCAATTAATTAATAAATGCCGGGTATAAAGATACCCTTTTTTATTACAGCCTGTCTGCCTGGCGAAAGTTATTGCCAGACGGCCGGCACCATTCACAACTAAACCCGGTATTATCTTCAATTCAGAAGACAGGGACATGTTCAACGGTTAATCGCCAGGCCCGCGATAACAAAAAAGCCCCATAAAAAATCTGCGACCTTTGTCCTGGAGCATTATATCCACACAAAAAAAAGTCACATCGTTTTTCAAAAAGGCGGTGGATTGATCGGTTGTTTTGTTTGTGCAGGAAGCATTGACCGGAAGGTAAGGTAATCAATCTGACAATAAACGGTTAGTCCGGGATTTTTGGAGTGGCCAGAAGAAATGCTGATCCGGAAAGTAAAAACACCCAGCCGAACTCAAAATCAAACAGGGAATTGATCACGGATGATACCATCGGCAGGTTGGCAGAGAGGATAAGCAGGCCTGCTTCCGTAAGAACCAGTGTGCTCATAACGACCCATAGAGAGACTAACCCACTGAGGTACAGCAGTGAATATTCACGAAATGCAACGGCGATAATCGATAAAACCCCCATTGCGACAAGGACGATGGCGATAAGGCCGCCGATGAAGGGAATGCCTATGATTGAAACGGGAAACTGGCCCAGAACAGGCAGACTTATCGAGTATACCGGGAGAAAAATACCAAATATAATGAAGATGGCCCCGATAAATCCGGTTACTTGCTTACGATCGACCCAGAAATCCCTCATCACGCATTCACACCGGTACTATTTGCTCTCCCCTAATGATGAACGTTAACCTCTGATCCAATTTTTCTGACAGGAAATTAGGCGATGATCACGGTTCTCCACACTTAAAAAAGAGATCAGGCAGGGACTGATACGTTACCTCCACGAGGAAAAGAAACCTGGCAACAGGGGGATTGTTTTTATATTGCAAGGATCTTCCCCTCCCAACTCCTGGTGCACCCGGAATATGTCTGGTAATAAGTGGGTAAATGGCAAAATCTGAACTGGAAACTAAAAAGCGTTACGGCCTGACAGGACCGCAATCGAGAGGAATGGCCCCGTATTTCTTCACATTGCTGCCGGGTCCGTTATTTTTAAAAAATAATTATTGATCTTTTGGCTTTTCCTGATCTTTTGGTTCGTCCGGCTTACTCCGGTGCACGACAACATACGCAATCAGGATAAGAACTACGATAGCAACGATTCCACCAATAATATACCATGTGGACGGGATACCCCCCGATGGGGTGGGTGGCGGGACCGGGGTGAGAGCCGCATTAACCTGTATATTCTGGCCTGCGATTATTTTGCCTGACGTGGAATAAGGCTGGTAACCATCCATTTTAATAGAAACGGTGTACGTCTGGGTCGTGTCGATGGGAACGTTCTGGAACGCGAGAGGTGTGATCCCCTTGTAGGCATTATTGATGTACACATCGGCACCACTGGGGTCTGATGTAATTTCGGCACTTGCCGTAGAAGGCGGGTTAATGGCAGGCTGCATCACGATCGAGACCTGTACGGTCGCTCCTGCAACAATTACGGCACTCGTCGTGTAATCCTGGTACCCCGATTTTTTTAAGACAACCCCATAGGAACCAGGGTTCAGTCCCGTGATGGAGAAGGGCCCGGTACTCAGGGTCGTACCCTGGTAATTTCCATTCAGATAGATTGCCGCACTCGACGGAGACGATGACACCAGGAGGTCCCCGGTTGTGGGACTGGATACGGGTGTAAGGGTTGCGCTGATATAGGTAGTCTGCTGGTTATTTACCGAAACTGAGTTTGTCCACGTCTGGTACCCAGCCTCCTTCAGGCTCACCGTATGGGTACCGACCGCGAGATTCCCGACAACGATATTTGTCATCCCTTCGAAGAACCCGTCAATATAGACACTGGCACTCTTGGGGATAGAAGAAACAGAAATTGCGCCTAACTGCTGGTTCGGGGTCAGTGTCGCATAGACATTGCTGGTCGCCCCGGGAGATACAGGAATCGTCGTTGTATAGGGCTGGTACCCGGCCATCGATACCTGAACGGTGTGAGTCCCGGTACTCACCGAATTAAAAGTTCCGGGTGTGATGATCTGGTCATATCCATTGTCCAGAATCGCTGATGCACCAGCCGGGTTCGAATTGACAGAGATGGTCCCGGTCTGGACACTGGGGGTCAGGGTGGCGTAGATGGCGATGGTCTGCCCGGCTGCCGGATTCCCGGGGTAATTCTGGCTCCAGGTCTGGTACCCCTGTTTTGCGACACTGATAGTATGGCCGGGCGTCCCGGTGATACTGACGGTGACCGTGACCGGTACTGCCCCATAGTTCTTGTTGTCAAACGAGACACTGGCCCCGTCGACATTCGCGTTGATCACATAGTATCCCTGCTGTCCACCGGGCATGGGTGTAACCGGGAGTGTTACGGGTATGGGGACAAGCATGGCATTTACCGCGACATGCTGTCCGGCAGCAGGATTTCCCGGGTAATACTGGCTCCAGGTCTGGTACCCCTGTTTTGCAATACTGATGGTATGGCCGGGAGGGGCCGATACATATACACCCGCCGTCGTTGGGGTGATCCCAACAGTCGTCCCATCTACCGATGCTTCGCCACCCACAGGGTTCGATGAAATATCGTAGTACCCCTGCTCCCCACCGATAGGCTGAGAAATCGAAAGTGTGTCTGCTGCTGTTACGAATCCAGTCATCGCGAATGCGATGATGAGAATAACTACAACTATCCTTCCGGGATTGTTCATACTAATGAGAATAATTATTTCAAGTATAAAAGGGTGTTCTTCTTTGAAGGTATATCACGGTTATAAAAATCGATTGGTATCACCAGTATCTCCGTATCAAAAAAATGAGCGGGATCTCACAATAGGTGCATGGGCATAAAGATTCCAGTTGGGAATTATCGACGGCTCCAAGATGTTCCATCGACCTACATCCTCCTTATACAATACAACCCACAAGAGTTGCAGAATTTGTCCATAAGCAAAGAAGAAGAACCGGATTCTAGGATCAATAGACTTTGATGAAATCCTTGCCTCATCCTGAACTCGGAATCCGGTCTCGATCCGCCACCTCTTTTTATAGGTCGGGATTATGTAATCCAAGTCGATAGTCGACTGATTTGTAGCAAATGCCCAATAATAAAATTTCTCCGATTTTTTATCGAAAATTTGTTTCAGAAAAGCAAGCATGGTCTTACCTTTGAAGACGGTCTTCTCTTTATTACAGTATAATCGTACAGAATCTTCTTTTTCTCACCGACTTGCATAGACTCGATTTCAGATTTGATTTGTGGATTCTTTGGGACGAATATCAGGTATTGATATTCTGAATTAGCAAGGTTGAGCATCAGATCTTTGCTATAAAATCCACGATCAAATATCACCAGGCTGACAGAATTCACGAGAGGCTCAATCATACCAAGGCACGAGGAAACCGTGGTTGCCATATTGTGTACAAGTTTTACGGGGACGGACAAGAGCGGAATCCTTTGCGGGAAATCAGAATTGATGATACAGCATGATAGAAACTTGAACTTTCCTTTTACACCATGCACCTTGGGAGCACCGTAGATGTACATTCCCTTCAGGTGGCCTTAGCAATCCTCTTCTGTGTAATCAAACGCAAGGACGACATTTTTTTTCTTAAGATCGAATCGAGTTCCCAAGTGTTCGACGGTGTTTAGGAATTCCCGAACAATATTTGAGATGGGAACCTGCTTTATGGCAAGATGAATGGAATCTGCCCCATTGCCTACGGTCTCCAGATACGTTTTTGCAACAGCAGATTTGAGCATATCGCGATTGTAATGGAATCCTGATAGGGTCGGTCCTTTGTATGGGAGCTCAAGGGAGCGATCAACAAAAGTGTCGAGAGTTTTCAAAGTTCTGAAGTAACGATCAGAACTTACGGTCATTGTATCACCAGGTAAACAGTTTGGTCGAGGTATTCCTTAGGGCAATCGACCTTGGCACTGTTTCCAAACTTCGTTACTTTTCTGACCAGAAATCCTTGGATATTGTCTACTACAATCCGATTGATGCGTTTTAGTTCAAC
>CAIJED010000071.1 GCA_903819595.1 uncultured Methanomicrobiales archaeon
GCGTACGGGCTGTAATCCTGTCAACGAGGGAGTCGTCGACCTGGAAGGTCCGCATATTTAGCCGGTGATGGACAGGCCTACCTCCTGCAATCTGTACACACGGTTCGTAACTGACCCAGGAAGGGTCAAGTATTATCGCTTCATCCCCCTGATCCAGGACTGCCTCCATTGCTTCATAAATGGCATCTTTCGCACCACTGGTAACAATTACGTCCTCTTTACTGCAAGGGAAATGATTCTCCTTTTCAATCTTTGACGCAATTGCCTGGTTCAGCTCGGGGATGCCATTACTCGGGGCGTAGTGGGTTTCACCTCTCCGTAGTGCATCGATGCAGGCCTCTTTAATATGTTCGGGGGTATCGAAGTCTGGTTCGCCGATAGAAAGGCTGATTACACCAATTCCAGCAGCCTGCATCTTCTTGGCTTCATTTGAGATAGCCATCGTGGCTGATGGGGCAATGCCGGCAATCTTGCCGGATAATTCCTTCATTTCAGTCTCTGGACCAGTTTTATCGCAGATTCGACGGCACGTTTCGCGTAATCGATCCGGTCATTCGCCTCGAGTCTTGTCATTCCTGGTCCTGATATCCCCAGAGTAACGGGTTTTCCGAATTCCAGGGAGAGGTCGATGATCTTTCTTGCCGCGTGCTGCACGACGATCTCGTCATGTTGTGTAGACCCTTCAATCACGCAACCTATCGTGACCACCGCGTCCACATTTCCATCCTTTAACATCTTCTTGATGGCCAGCGGCATATCATACGCCCCGGGGACATAGATGCATTCCGATACCTCCGCACCGAGAAATGCCGCGTGTTCCCGGCCCTCAATCTCCATCATGTACGTGATGTCACGGTTGAATTCTGCGACTACAAATCCGAGTTTTATCGCCTTTTGCACCATATATTTCCTCAACAATTGTATCTTAATTTATTATTCATAAACTGTCCCGACCCGAATACCTTACTGGCGGGCAGGGCCGCTGTCAGCGAACCCCTGCCGCTGCCCGGTCCCTGCTTCTTTTTGCAGTTCTTTCGGGTAAAGGACGAGTTTCACTGCGTTCACTGCATGTTCCTTTGTCCGGTGAGTCGCGAGCCAGGCGAGTTCCGCGTCATCTTTCGCCTCATCTTCGTGGACGAACACTTCGATAATGTGGGTATTCGTCATCAGCTGGGTCATAATGAGCCCCTGTGAAGCCTCGTGGGCACAAAGGCGGTCTTTTTCCTTTCCGCCGGGCATACCGAGTGCCATGACGATTTCACAGTTTTTCTCTTCGATCAGTTTCTTGCAGGCCACCGGAAGATCCTTGATCCCCGGTACCGTTACCCGCTCGATACTCACACTGGCATGCTTCTTCAGTTCTTCAATCGCTATTTTCCCCATATTTACTCGTGAAAAGGTCGTATCGGCGACACCGACCTTCATCCGAACACCTCACAGGCTGCCTCGATTCCGTTGCCTTTTATGTGAAAACCCTGTTTCCTGAGTGCATGTTCTGTTGCGGCAAGGGTCGACAGGATTTCCGGGGCTCCTACCGAGCCCATGTTACCAATCCTGAATATCTTTCCTTTCAGGTGGTCCTGACCCCCGGCCATCTCGATCCCCATTTTCTTCACAGTTCCACGGAGATCGCTATCCCTGACAGATTCCGGAATCGTGATCGCCGTCACCGTGTTGGAATACGCGTGCAGGTCATCGACCTTCGGGAACATTGCCAAGCCCCATGCATCAACTGCTGCCCTGACAGCTTGCGAGAGCTTTTTATGTCGCTGTACCCGGTTACTGATCCCTTCTTCCTCGATGATCAGGCATGCTTCCCTGAGTGCGAGGAAAAGGGGGACTGCCGGTGTGTACGGAGTCTCCATCGGAGTCGAACCGGCACTTTTCCGGTATGCCGCAAGGTCGAGGTAATACGGGGGGTTCTTTGTGTACCGTTCCCAGGCGCGGCTGCTGACCGAGACCGCAGACAATCCGGCCGGTGCTGCAAGACACTTCTGTGAACCTACAAGGGCCACGTCGACACCCCATGAATCCACTTCAACCGTATCACCACCAATCGAGGTGATCCCATCCATGAGGAACAGGGCATCATATTTCCTCGCCAGTTTTCCAACCGCTTCGGCCGGGTTCAGTATACCGGCCGATGTTTCATTGTGAACGAGGGTGACCACCTCGGCACCTTCTTTCAGCTGCTCTTCAAGAGTCGCGAGGTCAAGCGGGGTCCCCCACGGCGAAGCAATTTCTGTGGCCTTCCCGTACATTCCGGAAATTTTGAACAGGCGTTCACCGAATTTGCCATTGACAAGACAGGCAATATTCTTATCCCTGCCAAAGTTGGATACGGCTGCCTCCATTGCCGCCGTGCCGGAGCCACTGATCACAAAGAGTTCATTTTTTGTACCAAAGCATGTCTTAAGGACACGGGCGCAGTCTGCATAGACCTGCCCGAATTCGGCCCCGCGGTGGTTGATGGCCTGGCGCATCATCGCATACCTGACCCGTTCCGGCATGGGAACAGGACCCGGCAGCATCAGGAGTGGTTCTTTTTCCATTCGTTAATCAGTCCATAGTATATTAATAGAGACAAAATATAAGTTTGGTTGGCTGACATGGCAGACGTAGCAATTATTTCCGGATCCGCATCAGATGCAGTGATTACCGATAAGGTTAGAAAGGTGCTTGACGAGAATAACGTGTCGTATGACGCTCAAATTATCTCTGCTCACCGCGATCCTGACAAACTTAATGCATATATCAGAACCAGCAATGCAAAAATTTTTATCGCAATTGCCGGCCTTTCCGCTGCACTTCCCGGGGTTATTGCATCCCGGTCCGATAAACCGGTTATTGGTGTCCCGGTGAGCGGGACGCTGAACGGGATGGATGCCCTGCTCTCGATTGCCCAGATGCCAAAAGGTGTCCCGGTGGCATGCGTGGGAGTCGATAATGGGGATAATGCGGCATGGCTGGCCATCCGGATCCTGAAACTGACGTAGGACGGTTTTTAGTTCTTCTCTTCCGGTTTTTTGCACACGGACAAATCGTGCATGAATCTGTGTGATATACCAGGTACGATCATTTCGTGCAGAATTTTCCAGATCTGGCGGTTTATATCCGGTCTGCCAGGACCGGGCGCATTATCAGTCTGTTAATGCCGGGTCCTTTTCAAACAGGTCTTTCACCAGTTTCATCGCACAGAGGTCCCCACACATAGAACAGGTCTCGAGTTTCCCATCCCTCTCGTGAATTTTTCTCGCCACGTCACCAAAGAGACCAAGCCTGAACTGGCCTTCCCAGTCCAGATTCCGGCGGGCGTCCGCCATCCGTGAATCCCGCTGCATTGCAGACCCATCCTTGCTTCTCGCCATATCACCAATGTGCGCCGTAAGGCGGGCAACCCTTGTACCTTCAATAATATCGTTCACGTCCGGTAGGGCAAGGTGCTCAGCAGGAGTGACCATGCAAAGGAAATCTGCCCCATTCTCACAGGCGATTGCTCCACCGACAGCCGCAACGACATGGTCATACCCGGCCCCGATGTCGGTGACCAGCGGCCCAAGGAGGTACAGCGGGGCTTGATCAGTCAATTCCTTGATTATCTTCACGTTGTACCCGATCTGGTCCATCGGGATATGGCCGGGCCCCTCGACCATTCGCTGGACACCATGATCAAGGGCACGGCGGGCAAGGCCGCCGAGCGTCAGATATTCAACGGTTTTTGCCCTTCGTCCTGCATCCTTTAAGCAACCCGGCCGCATCCCGTCGCCGAGGCTGATGACTACGTCTGAATCCGCAAGGATATCAAGGAGGTAATCGTATTCCTTGTAGAGCGGATTCTCCTCCTCCCTCTGCACCATCATTGCGATGTGAAATGCTCCGCCCCGGCTTACTACACCCATGAGTCGCGGGTCTGACCGGAGCGCGGTAAGCGCTTCGTTGTTTACACCACAATGGAGTGTCAGGAAGTCTACCCCATCTTTGCAATGCTGACGAATAACGTTAAAAAGTGTATCTGAGTCAACATCTGCCACATTGCCTGCTTTCCGGACCGCTTCGTACACCGGGACGGTCCCGACCGGCACGTCGAGGGCGAGAATTTTTTTCCTGATTTTCCGGAGGTCACCCCCGGTTGAGAGGTCCATCAGAGTATCAGCGCCGTTGTGAATTGCTGCCTCGGCTTTTCTTATTTCGAGGGCATCATCACACCGTTCCCCTGACGTCCCGATATTCACGTTAACCTTGACACGGCACCGTTCACCCACTGCACAGGTATGATGATCCCGGTTCGGGTTCGAAGGGATCACCACTCTGCCTTTTGCAATAAGCAGGGCGAGGTCACGGGGCAAAATTCCCTCTTCCCTGGCGATCTGGTCCACGATTGCAGGGACTCCGGTGTGGCATTCCTGGACGAGGGTATGCATAAAACACATTTGTCCCCGGAACTTATTATTGTGCATGCCTGTCCAGTGGATTCCCGGTGACCCGGTATTTGCTAATTCTTATCTTGTCGGTGATGTGCTTGTAGATGCGGGGGTGACGCCGATGGTCATCTCGAAATACCGGGATACCATCAACAAAATTATTCTCACCCATTGTCATTTCGATCACACGGCCTATGTAAAGGAAATTGCCCTGATGTGCAAAGCAAAGGTGTACATTCACCAGGCTGATGCATCAGGTCTTGTTGAGGATGCACAGAGCCTTTCCATGCACTTTGCATCGCATTCTCCCGGGATCATTGCCGATACCCTGCTCAGGGACGGGGATCATGTGGGTCATCTCCAGGTAATTCATACCCCAGGCCACACACCGGGCAGCATCTGCATCCTGGACGAAGACAGCGGGGACCTGATATCAGGGGATACCGTATTCACAGATGGCGGATTTGGAAGGTTCGATTTCCCGGGCGGAAGACTCGATGAATTGGTCCGGTCTATTGAAAGGCTTTCGACACTAAACATCCGGGGCCTTTATCCCGGGCATGGGGAGCCTTCACCCAGGGGCGGTGCCTGCCATATTGCAGCCGCACGTGAACTGATCCGGATGAACAGCCCCTGAAAGAGTTATCCCGATGGAGAAAGGTGTCTACTGCCTCGTATTGTTCAATGACCCCTGCACGATCCGGGTGGGTGCCCTTGGGTACCTGACGTTTCCGGGCGGCTGGCACGTCTATACCGGTTCCGCGCAGGGATCGGGTGGCCTCAAACGAGTGCAACGACATATCCGTCTCGCAGCGTCCCGCAAAAAAACAGAGCGGTGGCATATTGACTACCTGCTCGGAAACGAGGAGATGACCCTGCTCTCGGTCATCTGTGCATACGTGGCCTGGCCGGCTGAATGCGCACTGGCAAATGCAATCGGGGGGATTCCTGTCAGAGGTTTTGGGTGCAGCGACTGCCATTGCCTTTCACACCTTTTTTATTTTAAATCAGACCCGATCGATGTCATCACTGGTGCGATGGGATCTATTGGTCTTGACCCGGTCATCACAACTATCAATACGAAGCAGGGATAGTGTTGAATGAGGGTGATGGTATGCAGGTACTAGGGATCTCCGGGAGCATGAGAAAAGATGGGAATACGAGCACGCTTGTTAAAATTATTCTTAATCAGTGCGAAGAGAAAGGACTGGCTACCGAGTTCATCTCGCTCGCAGACAAGCGAATCAAGCCCTGCATCGGCTGCGAGAAGTGTAAAAAAGAACACGAATGCTCAATTACCGACGATGACTGGGATGAGATTGCCCAACGTATCCTTGACTGTGAGGTGCTCGTGATGGGGTCACCAACCTACTACTACGACGTCTCCGGACAGTTGAAAAACTTTATTGATAGGACATATTCCTATTACCATGACCGCAGACTGGCTGGAAGAAAAGCCGTTGCTGTTTCGGTTGAAGCGGATAAGGGTGGGTCAAGGGCAATCCAGACAATCGAGGGGTTCCTGTCAGCCCACGAGTTTTCATACCTTGGCCATGTCAAAGGGAAGGGGTACCTTGCAGGTGATGTGTTAAAGGATGCAGACGCGATTGCCCATGCCAGGAAAACCGGGGATAAAATATCGCGACTGTTCCGCATCGTGGACTAAAAGATCTCAATTTCATCGGCATATTTTTTATCTTTTCACGTAAATAACTCCGATATTGACATCCAAACAGGTTCCGGATCAGCCGGGACCTTCGGTACTGCATAAATTTAAAGCCTATGATCCCTCCTGTAAAAATTTAGATCGGGTTTTGGCCCTCAGTGATGGTGTGTTCGCCTTCGCTGTTACGTTGCTAGCCCTTTCGCTCATTGTCCCGGTATTATCCCGTGATGCACCCCAGGCCGAACTGATCGATGATCTCCAGAAGATGTTCCCGGTATTTCTCAGTTATTTTATCAGTTTTTTGGTGATCGCATCATGGTGGCGGGGCCATCACCGTATCTTTATGTACATAAAAAAGTGTAATTCTACACTTATCAGTCTCAATTTCTATTTTCTCTTATGTATTACCATAATTCCATTTCTGACCGATCTCATCACACAATATGGAAAATTCGAACTGGCAACCATACTGTTTGCCATGATGCAGGTGGTCACCGGGACCATGCTCATCACCATCTGGATGTATGCCTCTAAAAATCACCGTCTTGTTGATCCCAGCCTGAATTCACAGGTAATCCGGTTCAATTATCACAGGGAACTGGTCGTGATCGCGATTTTTCTCGTATCAGTCCCGATTGCCTTTTTTAGTACGACACTTGCTCAAATCTCCTGGGTAGTGCTTGCCCCCCTGATCAGGATCCTCCAGATAACTTACCGGGATATCGAAGAATTCGTCGGGGAAGAGATCGACTCCATCGAAAAGAGAGGATAAATCGGCCGATAGAAGCAAAAATTGAGACCTCGTTGCTTATGATGCAAGTGGTACAAAAAAACCAGAATTATCCGGGATACCTCCACCCAGTCTATCCAGCAGAACAGAGGTATCCAAAATTTGAACCCACTCCCGGATGGCCTGCTCATACGAATGCGTAGAGTGTAGTACGCTGGCGGAGTTCCCTGCCAAGGTCATCCGCCAGTATTTTCATCGATGACGGGTCAAGGTAATCGGTATTGGATGCTCCTGCTCCTTTCGAGATACTCTCTTCAAACATCGTACCACCGATATCATCCGCTCCGGCCAAGAGACCGAGTTGTGCCATTTTGACACCGGTTTTGACCCAGGAAACCTGTATGTGTCGGATATTGTCGAGAAAGAGCCGGGCGACCGCAACCATCATGAGATCTTCCCTTCCGGTGGCCCCCGGGCGCGCGGTACCCTCCCTGAATAGACGCGTATTCATATGAACAAATGACAGGGGTACGAATTCGGTAAATCCATGGGTATCATCCTGTATATTCCGAAGTATCTCTAAATGCCGGAGCCGGTCCTGTACCGTTTCACAATGGCCATACATGATCGTCGCCGTCGTAGGTATACCGAGCAGGTGCGCTTCCCTGATAATTCTCTCCCATTCAGAGGTCCGGATTTTCCCGGCGCAGATCACCTCACGTACCTCGTCAACGAGAATTTCTGCGGCAGTCCCGCATAGGGAACCAAGGCCTGCACCTTTCATTTCTACCAACATCTCCCCGGTCGTGATGCCACTATTCCTTGCCCCGTACGAAATTTCCATGGGATTACTCGCGTGGATGTGAATATCAGGGGCTTCATCATGAAGGGTCTGGATGATCCCGGTATATGACGAAGCATCGAAATCCGGGTGCAGACCACTGACTGTGCAGATTTCAGTCACCTTTCTCTTCCGCGCAAGTACGGCTTTCTCCCTGATCTCTTCGGTCCCGAAGAGAAATGTTCCTGCATCGCCGGGTTTTTTTGAAAAGCCACAGAAACCACACGAATTCACACAGATATTAGTCACGTTGATATTCTGGTTCCTGACATAGGTGACCTGGTTCCCGGTCATTCTCTCGCGCACGGTATCTGCTACCGATGCGATATCCCATACCCGCCGGTCACGGACTGACATCAGCAGTACACCCTCCTTTGCGGTGAGCCGGTACCCACCAAGAATGTCATCAAGTAATTGCCGGACGGGATCTGTCACCAGGAATTACACCTCTATATGCCTATTCTGTCGATGGGTGGCAGGGCTGATAAAACCATCCAAAGTTCCCTCACCTTACACCTGGTCCAGTACAGTTCCTACATACTTATGCCAGGTCACCACCAACAGCTCAATAAAGGAAAATGCACATGATCGAAGAGACAATTTTACTCAGGAATTCAGAAGGTAAAGGGTTTGTAATTCCCCTCGGCATGATCAACCTTGTCGGGGTTGTCACAAAGAACGGGATGGTGGGGTGTGGTGCGATTGATGTTGCTGCGCTCAATAATTTTGCTTATGCGGCCGCAAAGGTGCGTCCGGTAACCGGCACGTCAATCGCAACAATCGATGACATTTTATCCGGCGAAATAAAAGAATCCAATGATGCCGCCCGGAAATATGGTATCATCACAGGTATGACCGGTAAGGCCGCGCTCGACCTTCTCTCCTGAAAACCGGAGACAATATCCCTGACTATTTCTCGTTCACCCCACCATCAGGGGATGGAGTGGTGTAGGATCAGCCCCACCGCTCCTGGACAAAGACTTCTTATTGGTTCACCGGAGTTTTTTTCTGATGATTTTCCCCCTGCAGGACAAATATCTTAACAGGCAAAAGAACGGAATGGTGTTCACTAACATCTTAAGCAGGGTCATATCGCAGGAATTTATTAGCCGGGTCAATAAAACGCCAGCTATAAAAGATTGTACAGGGTCGTCCTCTGGCGGAGCGGGCGCCCCAGGTCACCTGCTATCCGCTCCATCACCGACGGATCAAGATATTCAGCACTTTCGGCGCCGGCGTCTTTGGTTACATCATCTGCGAACATTGTACCTGCAAAGTCATTCGCACCTGAGGCGAGGGAAAGCTGGCTCATCTTCAGTCCAAGCTTTCCCCAGGAGACCTGGATATTTTTAAAATTATCAAGAAAGAGTCGAGAAACCGCCACCAGGAGAATGTCTTCCATACCCGTGGCACCCGGACGGGCAATGCCCTGCTGGTAGAGAGGGGTGCCGGTATGGATATAAGTCAACGGGACTAGTTCCGTAAAACCCTGGGTCTCATCCTGGATTTCGCGGAGAATGGAAAGATGTCTTGCACGGTCCCGGGCATGTTCATACGAACCGTACATGATGGTCGCGGTCGTTGGGATCTTCATGGTGTGAGCTTCCCTGATGATCTCGGCCCACATGCCGGACTTGAGTTTATTCGGACAAATTACCGACCGGACATCATCATCGAGAATTTCAGCTGCGGTCCCCTGAAGTGAATTGAGCCCCGCTTTTTTCATCCTTTCAAGTACCTCAACGGTTGGGATCCCACTCATCGATGACGCATGGACCACCTCGTCCGGGCTGAAGGCATGAATGTGGACTCCCGGTGCGGCCCGGGTGACCCAGTTGAGGATCTCCTCGTAGGACTCTGTGGTAAAATCCGGGTGAACACCGGAGAGAAGGCAGATTTCAGTCACCTTCCTCTCCACCGCGAGCGCAACCTTCTTCTCGATATCCGCCTTGTCATTGCAGTAGGCCCCCTCATCACCCGGGCTTTTCCCAAACCCACAAAAACCGCAGAGATTTTTACAGATATTCGTGATATGGATATTCTGGTTACGGACGTACGAGATGACGGGCCCTGCCTTTTTCTCCCTCATCTCATCTGCGGTTGCGAGAATTGAGAATACCTCGCGACCACGGATATTGAGAAGTGCCGCCGCATCCTCTTCCGTCAGGCGGTACCCTTCCCTGATGTCCTTCAGAAGCCGGTCCAGGTGCATGTTCGTCTTCAAAAATTATTTCCTGCCTTTAGACTTATTACCTGATTTATTCGATATTTTTGATTTTTCACGGTTTCGAAGGTACCACTCGTGAAGGATAATCAACAGGATGATGATAATCGCCACCGGGATAATATTAAGCGGCAGGTACCCCACAAGCGGCACGGTAAAGAGTGCTTTTCCGACGATCCACTCGGGTTTTACCGGCTCAATTGCCCCAAGACCTGCATAATGTGTAAGTCCTGAGCCCTGGTCACTTCTCCAGTTATTATCCCCCTTCGTGATGTAACCACCATGGGTATCGGTGCTGTTCAGTGGAACAATAAACCCAATATCGGGATCCGGCGATGGAATGATCGAACCCTGTGCGGTAAAATTATCCTTTGTGATGGGGATGTAACTCGTAGGCACATGTTTCCCACCACTCGGGTTGACATAAGCGACCAGTGTGGTACCTGGTTCCTCATATACCATTGCCCGGTGAATAATTGGATGAGCACCTCCAAAAAATGGTATTACGGTCTTTGTTCCACCATTCGGATTATAGATAATCACATCCCCGTAATCCCCGAATTTAGTGTACCCCGTTTCTTTTCCTTCGGTCCATGACTGCAGAGCGCCAAACCTGTCTGCCTGGACCACGAACACGAGATCCCCCACGTTCATGTGAGGTACCATGCTCTCGGATTCAATCGTAACCACGGCAGGCCAGGTGCCACTGACTGCGAATAATAGCACAGCAATTGCACCGACAACGATGATTACCCACAGAAACTCGCGGAGCAGTGAAATAACTTTATTGTCACTCTTTCTGAATTTTTCTAAAACTGAGGCCTTTTTCTGATCCTCGCTGGTATCTTTCATTCGTCTTTCTATCTATGTACTATTGTCTTATAATTAATCGCGTCCGGGCACTGATCCAGACGGGTAACGGTTGATTTCGTCCCGTCCAGGATTGTAACAGTCCGACCTCACTCGTTCGTCCTCCGTGCCTGTTTTCTATACAACCTCTCACACGACACCCCCACACCAATAGATTCAGCACGGGTAGCTCGCGTTCCCTGGATGAATACAAAGTTTTACTTGTATTTTTGCACGATGTCCCCGGATTTTCCCGGGTCTTTGGGTCGCTTACCCAGGGCTCATCTACACGTAACCCTTCATGACCCCGATATAAAATCCTATATCAGCGGCAGGGAATAGTACTAGATCAGATGCTTGACACCGAGACCATTGTCCGGCGGTTCCTTGATACAAAATTACAGGTGCACCCTGAAGTTGTGAAATATCTCGCAAAAAACGGGGACACCGACCTGCTTGAACGTGTGGTCTCTTCTGTCCCTGGTGATACCATCGTCGTGCTGGCACAGCACGTCCCCGGAATGGGACTTACAAAAGACGGGACCCGGTTCCTGACCGACCCCGAAGTCGAGATCATCAATGGCAGCGAGGGATCTTCCAGAGGTGTGGTGGGCGTCGCGGACTATCTCCATTATTTCCGGCACCGCTATGACCATCTCGGTGGCCTCATCCGGAGCAGGTGCAGTGCGATGCCCATCGACGCATTGAAAAAGCCACGCTACCGGGAGGAAAAATGCACGATTATCGGGCTGGTATCAGAGATAAAAAGCACCACGAAGGGTCATCGGCGTGTTGACGTGGAAGATACAACCGGGACGGTGGCAGTACTTTTCAACAAGGACCGGCCCGAATTTGCCGATGCTGAGACCCTGCTCCCGGATGAAGTCATCGGTGTGAAGGGGTCGCTCTCATCCGATGGAAAACTATTATTTGCGGACCAGCTCCTGCGACCTGATATCCCCTTTAGCCATGCACCCTACACGAGCGAGACTCCCGGAAAAGCGGTGTTGATCTCTGACATCCATGTGGGCAGTGATACATTCCTTGATGCTGCCTGGGACCGGTTTTCACAATGGATCAACGGGGCAGATGTCTCCTACCTCCTGTGTGCCGGGGACCTCGTCGATGGGATTGGTATTTACCCGGGACAGGAAGCTGAACTCACGATTAAGAACATCTATGAGCAGTACGACTTCCTTGGTGAACTACTCCAGTCTCTTCCGTCACGGTTGAAAATTATCCTTGCTCCAGGCAACCACGACGTGGTCCGGGGGGCCGAGCCACAGCCTGCGATTCCAAGAAAGTTTACCGGTAAATTTCCGGATAATTGCGTATTTGTCGAAAACCCTGCCCTGGTGAGCCTTCAGGGAGTCCGGGTACTGATGTATCACGGGAGATCGATCGATGACCAGATCGGTCTCACCCCGGGGGCCTCCTACGAGAACCCATCCCCGATGATGGAGTGGATGCTCAAACGCCGGCACCTCGCTCCCACTTATGGAAGAAAGACCCCAATCGCTGCAGACAAGCAGGACCACCTGATGATCGATCCTATCCCGGAAGTGCTGATGACAGGGCATGTCCATGTGATGGGAATTGTCCATTACCATGGGACACTTGCCATCAACGCAGGGACCTGGCAATCCCAGACGGCGTTCCAGAAGCAGATGAATATCAATCCGACTCCCGCCCGTGCAGTTGTCCTCAACCTGCAGACACTTGTACCCACAGTACATGACTTCAGTGGTGAGGAAATGGTTATCTCAGGGTAATGCTTTTCTCGCAACGGGATTGCCGGGTAATGACAGTCTTATGACTGCCCCCTTTTTTTACCATTGTCCGGACCGCATCGTGTGACAATCACACATGACGATTCAGATAAATATCGGAAAAATGGGCGAATATTTGCCGGGTCTAAAAAGAAATGCCTCTGTTCATCAGATGAACAGGGGTGCAAGGACCAGGGTCAGGGTCGCCAGGAGCTTGATCAGCACATGGAGAGATGGACCTGCAGTGTCCTTAAACGGGTCGCCAACAGTGTCACCGACTACTGCGGCCTTGTGAGCCTCGCTTCCTTTTCCACCGAGCGCACCACTCTCGATGTATTTCTTGGCATTGTCCCATGCACCGCCGCTGTTGTTCAGCACCAGAGCCATGAGGACACCGGTAATGGTCGCAACCATCAGGAATCCGGCCATTGCCTCATATTTTAATGCAAAACCGACAAACACGGGAACCGCAATGGCGATGAACCCCGGGAGGATCATGTTCTTGAGTGCACCTTTTGTCGTGATGTCCACGCAGCTTGCATAGTCGGGCTTGACTGTCCCTTCAAGGATACCCTTGTCCTTGAACTGGCGCCTGACGTCCTGTATAATATACTGCGCCGTTTCTCCAACTGCCCTTATCGCGAGGGAGGCAAAGAGGAACACGAGCATCGCTCCAAGAAGTGCACCGACGAATACCGGTACAAGGGCCAGGTTTACGCTGACAAATGCCTTATGGGTAAGATTGGAGACCTCGCCCATGTAGGCACTGAAAAGCAGGAACGCGGCGAGCGCTGCAGAACCCACGGCATACCCCTTGGTAAGTGCTTTTGTGGTATTTCCTGCCGCATCGAGACGCGATATCCTCTTCTGTGTCTCTTCGGATTCCCCGCTCATCTCAACAATACCACCGGCATTATCGACGATCGGTCCGAACGTATCCATTGCGAGGATATAGGCACAGGTGGATAACATGCCGACTGTCGCAACCGCGGTACCATAGAGACCACCATTGCTCACGCCGGATAATTCACCAAGCTTAAATGAAACAATCAGGGCAACACCGATAGCAACGGCAGATATTGCGGTTGTTTCGAGTCCAACGGCAAACCCTGAAATGATATTCGTCCCGGGGCCGGTTTTCGAGGCCTCGGCAATTGATTTGACCGGGCGGTACTTGTGATCGGTGTAGTACAGCGTCAGGTAAACGAATACGATAGAGAGTGCGATACCAACAAGTCCCGCATAGAAGAACCAGATGTTATTAAGCAGCCAGACGGTTGTGGCATAGAGGAAAATCGCGGAAAGGATAGCTGTGACAAAAAACCCGCGGTATAATGCCTTCATCGGGTCTTCATTGTCCGCAAGCTTCTCAGTAACAAAGAATATCCCCACAATCGTGGCAATCAGGCCGAAAGCCCCCATCACCAGTGGGAAAAGGATTCCATTCAGTCCGAATACCGGGAAGAGGGCAACACCGAGGATCATGGCCCCGATGTTCTCAGCAGCCGTCGATTCAAACAGGTCAGCTCCACGGCCCGCACAGTCCCCAACGTTGTCTCCCACGAGGTCGGCAATGACTGCCGGGTTTCTCGGGTCATCTTCGGGGATCCCTGCCTCTACCTTCCCTACGAGGTCAGCACCCACATCGGCGGCTTTCGTGTATATCCCACCACCAAGCTGGGCGAAGAGTGCAATGAATGAGGCACCGAAAGCGAACCCGACAATCAGAAACGGGGTCGTCTGGGGGTCTGCACCAAAGGCGTAGAATATTAACGAAACACCAAGGAGGGAGAGGGATACAATAGTGAGACCTGATACGGCCCCACCCCTGAGTGCAAGGACAACCGATTTTCCTGCATTCTTTGTGGCTGCTGCTGCCGAACGAAGGTTCGCACGGACAGATATCCACATACCGATAATCCCGGAGAGAGAGGAGAGAAATGCTCCCAGCAGAAATGCCACGGCCGTATGCCAGGCAATTTCAAGGTTCCCTGAGATCATGTATGCGCCAAACAGCAATATCGCAACAACGATCGCAAGGATCGCAATGGTCGAATACTGCCTCTTCAGGAACGCCTCGGCCCCTTCACGGATGGCAGCCGCAACATCGGCCATCTTCACGTTTCCGGTCTCTGCCCTGAGCACCTGCCGGGCAAAAAGCCCTGCAATGGCAAGTGCAACCACGCATACCACCGAAATAAACAACAGTAAATTCATTTGGTACAAATGTCGTCACCTCTCAGAATTCAAAATTATGAGATGGGAAAATGTTTCTTTTAAAATGGTAAAAAATATTGCCTGCACCATTATGCTGATATATATAGCCCTGTTACCCCTGCGTCCCGGATACTACCGGTAAAATGGAGATACCGGTAATTTTCTCACCCATTTATTACCGGATTTTCAGGCAGCCAGTGATATTGAGGTACCGTTCGTTGTTAGCTGTAAACATGAACGTTTCATCCTGACATGCACGATAGTTTTTGGGTTTCCCTGTACAATAATATTAAGATTGCGTATTTCCCATGATTTATATGACCGGCCAGACGAAAGGAAATTATCTGAAATGAAAGCAAGGGTTACAATCGACGAGTTGATAGGCGACGATATCAGGGCACACGGAGTTGAACTTGATATCGGGCGGATCATCAGGACATGGGAGGAAAAGCCCGGCCCTACGCGTATGCCTGGTATCGGAGACCTTCGTGAATGGGACCATACACTCCTGAAGAAATACCCCCCCTGCTATCTTCCATTCTGCGACCTTTGCTGTTTATGTACAATGGGAAAATGTGACCTATCCCACGGGAAGCGCGGTGCCTGCGGGATAGATATGGCGGCACAGCAGTCCCGTATCGTGCTGCTCTCGGCATCAATCGGGACTGCGACTCATACGGGCCATGCACGTCATCTTCTCGAACACCTGGTGGAGACTTCAGGGCGGGACCACCTTCTCAATATCGGGGAGTCCATCAACCTGGAAGCGCCGAATATCAGGCTTGTGACCGGAATAAAACC
This sequence comes from uncultured Methanomicrobiales archaeon, assembly GCA_903819595.1. GTDB lineage: Archaea > Halobacteriota > Methanomicrobia > Methanomicrobiales > Methanospirillaceae > CAIKOD01. Next base: position 15,519 of record CAIJED010000071.1, read on the forward strand.
GATCACCCTCGGAGATCTTGAGGACGTCCTCGACTATTGTGAGAAGGAGATCACCCAGCTCCTCGCCTGCTGCCACACCGGCCAGGAAGGTAACAATATCGATTTTGAGTCCAAAGTCTTCCATGCAGGGATGATCGATCATGTCGCCATGGAGGCTGCTGATATTGCACAGATTTCATCCCTTAATTTTCCAAAAGGTGACCCGGAGGCAGCACTCGTTGATATCGGTATCGGATGCGTAAACCCCGATAAACCGTCAATTCTTGTCATTGGCCATAATGTCGCTCCTTCAGTTGAGATCACGGATTATATGCGCGATCACGGGCTTGAAGATGCCATCGACCTCGCCGGAATATGCTGCACGGCCCTTGATCTGACACGATATAACAAACAGGCGAAGATCGTCGGCCCTCTATCGCACCAAATACGGTTTATCCGTTACGGGGGGGCAGATGTGATCGTCATCGATGAACAGTGCGTCCGGACAGATGTTGTGATTGAGGCACAGAAGGTACATGCACCGGTAATAGCGACCAGTTGGAAAAATTTCCAGGGGCTTCCGGACAGGACACGTGACCCGATCGACAGTATCGTTGGGGATATTATCAAAGGTAAAAGCATTGGTGCGGCAATTCTTGATCCTGTTATAGCGGGAGAAGTGGCAGTCCGCCTCGCAATGGCGATGTTCCCGAAAAGGAAAAAATTCCGCGCAATTCCTGATGAAGCCACAATTGCCGCCGCTGCAAAGGCCTGCAGCGGATGTGAATCCTGCAGGAGGGTCTGTCCCAACGACCTCCCCCTTGCAGAAGCCATCGCCGCTGCCGGAAAGGGAAATCTGAGCCTTATTGGAGAGTTATACGAGTCCTGTATCGGTTGTACACGGTGTGAAGGCGAAGGTGTCTGCGCGAAGGGCCTGATGCCCCACACCATGATTCTCGGTGCATCGCGGATCCGGATGGAAAAGGAAAAATTCAAGATCCGCTGCGGAAGGGGGCCGATCCAGGATAAGGAGATCCGGGCCGTCGGCGGTCCGATTGTGATGGGAGAAGTCCCGGGGTTACTCGGGATGGTCGGTTGCTCGAACAACCCTGGATCATGGAAGGATATGGGCTTTATCGCGGAAGAATTCTTAAAACGGCGGTATATTGTGACCACATCAGGATGTGCTGCCATGCAGATAGGCATGTACAGGACACAAGACGGACAAGGCCTCTACGAGGCATACCCCGGGACTTTCGATGCGGGAGGTCTCGTAAATTGCGGGTCCTGTGTTTCAAACGCCCACATATCGGGTGCCGCAATAAAGATCGCGAGCATTTTTGCGAGACGGCAGCTGAACTCGAATTATGAAGAGATTGCGGACTATGTGCATAACCGTGTGGGCGCTGTTGGAATCGCGTGGGGTGCAATGTCACAGAAGGCATCTTCCATTGCCGCAGGGTTCTGGCGTCTTGGGATACCGGTCATTGTCGGTCCCCATGGTGCAAAATACAGGAGAATGCTTCTTGGACGTAAGGATCATGACAAAGACTGGGAAGTCATTGATGCAAGGACCGGGGAACGGGTCTACGCAGCGCCAACCCCTGAACACCTGTTTGCCGTCGCCGAGACACGCGAGGAGGCGATGGTCCTTATCCCGAAACTCTGCATGAGGCCAAGCGACACGACGAAGGGCAGGTCGATCAAGCTGAATCATTACATCGATCTCCACAGGAAGTTTTTTGGAGTGATGCCTGATGATATGCACCTGTTTGTGCGCACCACGGCAGATATTCCAGTCGCAATGAAAGATGATATCCAGAAAGCCCTGCGCCAGACTGACTGGAAAGAAGGGGATGGCCGAATCCCCGACCCTACCCTGCTACCCCGGCTGGTACGAAAAGGAGGTGGAACCAGATGACCGACGATACCCCCTGGCAGCGATATGAAGTCCCGGGGAGCACCCGGGCAGTGGTGGTCACAAAGCCGGCGGTTATTGCTGCCTTGCTGAATAAAGCAGCGCACCCGCTCATCGCAGCAGCCCATTACACCGATATCCCCGGGTGCCTCCAGAAAAACCC
>CAIJED010000072.1 GCA_903819595.1 uncultured Methanomicrobiales archaeon
AAATCGTCGGGCTAATAGGAGTGCATACGGATATCACCGAGCGCAAGCGCATGGAGGAGGCGCTGAGGGAGAGCGAGGAGAAATACCGGGGTATCTTTGACGAATCAGTAGCAGCGGTGTACGTATTTGACAACAAGAAGAACTTCATCAATTCTAACCAGGACGGGTTAGACATTCTGGGCTATTCACTGGATGAACTCCTCCAGTTGAGTATTCCCGATGTTGATTCCGATCCCGTGGTGGTCCTGCCAGCCCACCAGGAGCTCCTTTCCGGTGGGCGACTTATCAACTACGAACACAGTCTTCGAAGAAAGGACGAAACTATCATTTCGGTGATAAACAACTCGAGTCCGCTTACGGACCTCCAGGGTAACATAGTTGGAATGATTAGTACATTGATCGATATCACCGAACGCAGGAAGACGGAAGACTCCCTACGGCGGGTGAACCAGAAGCTCAACGTGCTCTCCCAACTGACTCGGACTGAATTGATTAGCCAGATCTTCCTCCTGGACGGCTATGTCGGGATGGCCAAAAGCTACGCAACCGGGCAGGACCGCATCATTGAAACGTTGCAAAAAGGCGAAAAAGCGATCAGGTTACTCCGCGGGACCATTGCATATTCGAAGGATTACCAGGACATGGGTGTAACACCCCCGGGATGGCAGAATGTGAAGCGGACAATGTTGTTCGGGCTCTCCCATCTGCCCATCAGCGAAATTAAACACAGCCTTGAGACAGAAAACCTCGAGGTCTTTGCCGATCCCCTGCTGGAAAAGGCATACCAGCGGCTATTCGAGAACTCGCTCGCCCACGGGGACCATGTCAGTAGGGTCCGGGTCTGGCACACGGTCACTCCCGACGGCGTTAATCTCGTCTTTGAAGATAACGGTGTCGGTATCCCCGTGGAAATGAAGGAGCAGATCTTTTTACATGATGAAGATACCCGTACTTCGGTGAGGGGTCTCTTCTTTATCAGGGAAATTCTCGATATCACGGGTATCACGATCCAGGAGACTGGTGAGCCAGGCAAAGGAGCACGGTTCGAGATGGCGGTGCCGAACGGGATGTGGCGTTTAATGGGGAGTGGTACCTGATGGCAGCAGCAATTCGTGTCCTCTATGTTGATGACGAACCAGACCTTCTTGAGCTCGGCAAGATGTTCCTTGAGCGATCCGGGGATTTTTCTATTACAACCAATGATTCGGCAACCGCTGCATTAGAACTTCTCGGAACAGAACAATTCAATGCGATCATCTCCGATTACCATATGCCCGGGATGGACGGCATCCAGTTCCTCCTCGAGGTGCGGAAGAGATTCGGGCAGGTCCCGTTCATCCTGTTCACCGGCAGGGGTAGGGAGGAGATTGTCATTAAGGCGATCAACAGCGGTGCGGACCTCTATCTCCAGAAAGGCGGTGAAATAAGTGCGCAGTTTGCAGAACTTGCACACAAGACCCGGATAGTGGTGGAGAGGCATGCGACTATTGCGGCATTAAAAGAGAGTGAAGAAAAAAACCGGAGAATCGTTGAGACCTCTCATGAAGGCATCTGGGCGATGGACAAGGATTTTGTTACGACATATGTCAATGAACGCATGGCAAAGATGCTCGGGTGTAACGCTGATGAGATGCTCGGAAAATCAATCCTGTCTTTCGTACCAGAAGAAGACCTTGCCGACCAGAATGAAAAGTTAAGGCAGCGGTATGAAGGGAAGCCGGGCACCTATGAACGGCGGTTTCGGGATAAGGACGGGAAGACCCTGATATTCAATGTATCAGCAACGCCGGTTACCGGTGATGATGGTTCGTTCCGGG
>CAIJED010000073.1 GCA_903819595.1 uncultured Methanomicrobiales archaeon
CGTACCCGGTCTGGCGTTGCAGGGTATGTGGCTATCTCTGCGCCCGGGAAGAAGCCCCCCTGGTCTGTCCGGTCTGCAAGGCGAAGAAAGACCGTTTTGAAAGGTTCATGTGAAGGTGACGGTGAATTTTGCGGATTATCCCTAACAATACCGGAACGCAAAATTTCCACGACTCATATGCGGACCTCACGTCCAATATGACCGGGAAAAACCGCCCTCCCAACCAGTTTAAAAAAAATACAGGATCCCCGGGATTCCCGAGTTTTCCTGTTTTTTGAGATGTGTAATTGAATGGTACGGATGAAGAACCGAATCGATTCCTTTGTGTGGATTATCCGTTAACGACTGATGCAATACAAATTATCTGAATACCGCTGCCGAACTCAGGAGAATGAATCGTTTTCTCCTGCTCTGGAACAGGCAACATCAGCTATACTAAATTAAAATACCACCATAAATACTTATCATACGTATCATTTGCCGGAAGATCCGTTTGTTTTGAAAAAAATCCTTTGCTATCAGGCATTGATTTTGATGTCTCCGAATTATGTCCGGTAATTTCATTTTGGTTAGTTAACCAATCACATCGTTGTGGTGGTGATGCTAATCAGAAAAAAATATTTCAATACGAAAAAATCGTGCTTCGTTTTTATAACAGGACATAATTTTGCGTGATCATATATTATCGGGGTCTTTTATTCACGTGCGCGTATTTCTCCCAACCCTGGGATCTGTTGTTCCGGATATGATGCGGCGATCTGAATTATCAAATACTCCCGCTTCAATGATGTAATATGGCACATACTATCACTATCGAGGTAATCGGACTCCGTGACTCGTACTGTTCACCATTTGCATGTGATGATGAGAGAAGTTGTGGTCTATCTGACTGTTATCCGACGGGGAGCCTGGAAAGGGCATTTGAAGTGCTGGAAAAAACTATTCTGAAAGAATATGGTGATACAGTGTCTTTGAAACTGACGTTAATCGACGATGAAGTCCCGCCGCATGTCGAAAAAATTATATCTGAACATTACCCACCGATCCCGATTGTTCTCGTGAATGGGAAGATTACACCCGTCGGACGGGTCTCATTACCCTTAATAAAAAAAGAGATTGAGAAATATCGGGTTTAAAATCATAATTCCAACCGGTATATCACCCAAAAGACCAGAATCCGGCGGCCTCCATTCACTTTCTTTTAGTTTTTTTGCAGCGGAGAACAGAAGGTTATCGTTTACATTGAACAATCCGGTGGTTCAATTACGCCGCCGGGGCAGGTACCCGGTATTGGTCCAGGATCCCGATGGTTCCCTGCAGGGATTACCGGATCCTGTTATTTAGAAGATGCAATTCAGAACAGGCTGTTTGGTCTGAATAAAATATCGTGGATGAAGGATTTCAAAATCCAGGACCAGACATAGTTTAAAAAATGCAGGATGAACCTTAAGGTCAGGTATCAGGTGATAACCAGGATAAATAGCAAAGAATCAATTTTTGGCTACTTCCCGGGTCAACATTGCCTCGGTGCAGACTGCTGTAAACAGCAGGTGTGATTCGCGCCACTCCCCGCTATTCCGTTGGCTGCATAGTTTATGGTTCACCAGAATATCCGGTTTATTCCTTTTATCCCACCAGCAACTACGGGTTATCTGGATAACATAAAAAAAGTGGAAAGAAAAATTATGTAATCCGGGTCAGTGCTCCATTCTCGAGGTCATAATAGAGTCCATGGACTTCCACCCTCTTTTTATCAACCGCTTTTTTCAATAGAGGGTAGGTATAAATGTGTTCCATCTGCAGCCGGACATTTTCCTTTTCGATCTGGCGGTATCGTTCCTCCTTTTCAAGAGGAGTAACCGGGGGAGATATAGTTTTATCTACCCGGACTTTTGCTTCACGGGCATTATTCAACCAGAGGGGGATGTAGGAATCCGTGCTTTCTTTATCCAGTGCGCGGATTGCACCGCAGTTGGAATGCCCGCATATAACGACATCCTCGACTTTCAGGTGAACAACCGCATATTCAAGTACGGTGGCAAAGTTCCAGTCATGGACTGGAACGATATTTCCGATATTCCTCTGGATAAACAGTTCTCCGGCCTTTGCCTGGGTAATATGTCCAGTCTGTAACCGGGAATCTGAGCAACCGATCCATAGAACGGAGGGGTGCTGGCTGGAGGCAAGTTCCCGGTAGTGGTCAATATTCGGAGAAAAATCAGATTCCCTGAATTTATAATTCCCAAGCAGTAATTTGTCGATCATAATGAGCTTTTTCCCCCCTCTTATGGCAACTTCCCGTTCTGAGTCCCTGGTTGCCTGCCAATAGTTTTCACTCTTGCGGGAAATCAAATAAAGTTTTGTTATTTGTATCCGGGAGATACCGGAAAGGACCAGGATGCAACTCAATCCTGACCCGCTTTGCAAATGCCGAAAACTGCAGGAAACCAATAATGCGCGCATATGAGATTTCATTCACTTTTATTGTTTGTTTCAGAATCAAACCATGATATCTTTTTGGAAAGCCAGAGTGAGAGATTTCTTCTTTCTCGATTTCCAAAATATTTCAAATTTTTTATTGAATTTTATAAAAATGAACACATGGTTTTATTGTGATGAAAGGAAAATATGTCTGAACAATACCGAAAGATGATCTGAATGGAAGTTTATCCGTTTTATAACCCTCAGGGGATACCGAATTTTTTGGAGGTGTTGTATGCCGATTATTTCCCCGTACACTGACTCGGAGCCATTCAACGAAGATCAGACACTGCTTACACTCTATTCACTTGCCGGAGAGGAAAGCCGGGGTTTTGTCACCTTACGGCCGCATCTTTTCCTCGCGTTCGGCCGGGCATTGTTCCCTAAAAGTCCTGTCCCCACACCAACCGAAGGAATCGGGGCATTAAATGTAAGGGAACTCACTCCCGCGGAGCTCGTCCGTGCAGAGAAGGAACTATGGGTCCATTATCACCAGCAGAAGGCAGACCGCGAAAATGACAGACTCTTTGCTGCTTTTAACGGGACGAGGCTGATTGGTGTTGCCCGTGCATCGCGACATCCGGATGGCCTTGAAGTTGATGCAGTCTATATCCTGGAAGATTACAGGCGCCGTGGGTTTGCCCGGTCAGCGATGCTCCTTCTCATTCAGGAATGTGGGAGGAGAGAGACGCTCTACATGCACTCGAAAATTGAACTGGTAGATTTTTACGGAAGTCTTGGCTTCCACCCAATCTCTGAAAATGACCTGCCAAAAACAATCCGGGACAGGTTTGGATTTTGCATGGGTAATCTTAAGGGGATAGATGTTTGTCCCATGAAACGGGAGCCCACGGATTTTGTGTCAGGGGATAATACCTGATGCAGGGGCAGTTGATGAAAGATCAACCTGTTTTTAACCAGGAGATCGGAATGAACAGATTAACACACCTGCAGAATCCGGAGCAGCATATTCATCAAAGGGTTATCGGGGAGAGAAAATGATTATTGAACTGTTCCTTCTTGCGATCATTACCCTTCTTGCCGGGACAATAGTACCGCTACTGGCAGTATCAGTGAACAGGAGATATATCAGGACGATTTCGCTCTGCTGCCCAATCTTCGCGTCACTGTTCCTGGGAGCTCTCTCCCTGGTAGTCCTGTTTTCCGGTGAGACATCAGGTTTTACGCTGTACCAACCGATCACGGAGTTTTCTTTTTCCTTTGTTATCGACCGGCTCGCATCATTCTTCCTCCTGATAATTGCCATTGTTTCGGCCTGTGTTGCCCTGTATTTTTCAGAATATGTTGAACATATGGATGGATCGTCCCGGAGGAACATTTTATGCGGGTTTACCAGCCTCTTCATCCTCGCGATGGTCCTGGTCGTTAGCTCTGCAAATTCGTTCTGTTTTTTTCTCTTCTGGGAATTGATGGCGGCAAGTTCATTCTTCCTTGTAACTTTTGAATACACTCATGATGAAACGAAAAAGGCAGGTCTGTTTTATTTTTTTATGACCCAGTTATCGTCCCTGTTTGTCCTTTTGGGCATCATCATGCTCTACCTGGAATCCGGCTCATTTGCAATCGCTCCCATCCATGGTGCTTCCACACTACCCATAACAGCTGCATTCCTCGTCCTGTTTATTGGGTTTTCCATAAAAGCCGGCATTATTCCATTCCACAAGTGGCTGCCATACGCCCACCCGGAAAGCCCGTCGCCAATATCGGCATTGATGTCGGGCGTGATGCTCAAGATTGCCATCTATGGACTGATACGCTTCCTCCTTGACGTTTTTACTCCGGACCTCTGGTGGGGGGCCCTCATTCTGGCCGCGGGAATTACATCCGCGGTCCTTGGTGTCATCTATGCCTTAAAGGAACATGACATTAAAGGAATGCTGGCGTATTCGAGTATCGAAAATATTGGCATCATATTTACCGGTATTGGACTTTGGGTGATCTTCTCTGCCAGCAACCTGCCCCTGCTTGCGACTATCAGCCTGCTGGGTGCGTTATTCCATTCCCTGAACCATGCACTCTTTAAAAGCCTCCTCTTCCTTACATCAGGCTCTGTTGTTCATGCGACGCACACCAGAGATATCGAGCATATGGGTGGCCTCGCCCACCGGATGCCTTATACTTCTGCGCTCTTTTTTATTGGAGCAGTCTCGATTTCGGCCCTCCCCCCCCTGAACGGATTTGCGAGCGAGTTTCTGATCTTCACTGCATTTTTCACATCGGTTGCATTCGTGAGTCCTCTTTTTAAAGTGCTCTTATTTATTTGCCTTGCCCTCTTCGCCCTCGCCAGTACGCTTTCTGCCGCATGTTTTGTCAAAGCATTTGGTTCGATCTTCCTTGCCCTGCCCCGTTCGCCACAAAGTGAGGTGGCGAAAGAAGTGCCCCGGGCGATGCTGATAGGACCGGGTATCCTTGCGGCTGCGTGTATTCTTCTGGGTGTGTGTGCCTTCCAGATTTTTGGAATCGTCGGCTTTAACGTTCCGTTGCCGGATATGTTTTTGATCAGCCTGTTACTCCTCGGAATGGGGGTTCTGGTCTACGTGGTATTGTATGTTACTGCCTCCCGCGAGGTAAGGGTGAGCGAAACATGGGGGTGCGGATCGCGTTCCCAGCAGGCTTCATCCGAATACACAGGTCATGGGTTCTCTGAACCTATCGACATCATCTTCTCTGCGATTTACCGGACCCGCACAAAAAATGAAAGGGTTTTTTTTGACTTGAAAAACTGCATATTCCGAGAGGGAACCGGAGAAATCCACCTGTTAAAGGTATTTGAGGAATACCTCTACAACCCGATCTCCCAACTGTTCATGCAGGTGGCAACAAAAGTTTCGAGGTTTCAGAACGGTTGCCTTGACACGTATCTCCTCTATGTGTTTGTTACGGTCATCGCACTGATCATATTTTTAGGGTGGTTTGCGTGAATGTGGATTTCATATTGTATATCGCAATCAATACGCTTGTCGTGCTTGCCATTGCGCCACTTTTTGTCAGTATGATAAAAAAAGTGAAGGCATGGACACAGGGACGTTCCGGACCATCGGTGTTCCAGACCTATGCCAGCCTGAGAAAGCTGTTAACAAAGGAAGTCATCTACTCACCCAGCTCGTCACGGATCATGCGGATAACCCCACTGATAACAATTGCATCCATACTTGTGGCGGCCCTTTTTGTCCCGCTAATATTTGTTCCCGAGCCTGTCGGAGGAATTGGAAATATTATCCTTTTTCTCTATCTCCTTGCATTAGCCCGTTTTTTCATGGCACTTGCCGGTCTTGATGCAGGTAGTTCCTTCGGTGGCATGGGCAGTTCACGGGAAATGAGTATTTCTGCGATTATCGAGCCTACGACGATTATTGTCTTTGCTGCACTTGCATTCGTCTTTAAGACCCTCAACATTTTTGACATGGTCTCCCGCATGGCACCTGGATTACCGGCCGCTCCGACATTGATCCTGATCAGTATCTCACTTTTTATCATCCTCATCGTCGAGACATCGCGGATACCAATTGATAACCCGGAGACACACCTGGAACTTACCATGATCCACGAGGGAATGATACTGGAACAGTCGGGCAGGAACCTGGCCCTCATGGAACTTGCAGCTGCGGTAAAACTGACAGTCCTGATGGGACTGCTGATCAACCTGATCGTCCCGCTCGGGCTTGCCACATCCCTCACACTTATCGGTATCCTCATCGCCGTTATCCTGTTCGTCATAAAAGGTTCAATCCTTGCAGGGATAATCGCGATATTTGAATCATCAATGGCCAAGAAAAGGTTCTTCCAGCTTCCCAGCCTGTTCGCTATGGCCTTTTTCTTCTCTACCCTGATCATTATCATCGAGGTATTCTCATGATTGATACATCAACCATCGAGGGAATTATCAGGATACTGTTTGTTGGTATTATCATTACCGCGGCATATATCATTTCGACACGAAACCTGCTATCAGTGGTATCAGTCTACGCAGTCCAGTCTCTCACACTCGTTTTTATTGCACTCGCCCTCTATTCACTTGAAGGATCACTCGTCCTCCTGGCTATTGCAATAATAACGTTTTTTAGTAAAGTCCTGATCATCCCGTATTTTATTACAACGATACAGGAAAGGATCCGGATTAAAAGGGATATTGAGTTCCATTTCCTGAACCCTACAACATCCCTCCTCATCTCCATGGTACTGATGCTGGTAATTTACATGGTCCTTTCGAGGATTATGCAGGGAACACCAGCGAGGGAAAGTCTCTTCTTTTTCGGGGCGGTGCTTGGTATCTCGCTGATGTTGATGGGAATGATGGTGACATTCAGCCGGAAGAGGGTCATAACAAAAGCTCTTGGTTTTCTATCCATGGAGAACGGGGTCCTCCTTTTTGGGTTGTTTGTCACCGAACTCCCATTTATCATTGAGTTCCTGATCATCATCGACCTGATTATTCTCGTGCTCCTGACGACCATTTTATCCGTGGGGATCGATTCAACTCTTGAGGATTACCACCAGCGTCTCCACCGTTTCCATCTCTGGGAAGAACCAGGGGAGGACTCATGATCCTGCTTGCGTTTATTGCGGTCACCCTCCTTGCCCTCGTCATCATTATATTGAGCCACAACCATCTCCGGATGAACACGGCCTGTATTCTGCAGGCCCTTATTTTTGTCATCCTGACAGCCTACATTGTGATGTTCCGGCAGATACCTGTCGAATCATTTTTTATCGGCAGCGAGTATTTCTTCATCGATCACCTTGGCATCTTCGAGGTTGGTATCGCAACGATCATTTTTACCTGCGCTGCCTTGTATGCCCGCGGGTATATCGAAGGACTTGTTGAAAGCGGGGAACTTGAGAAAGGCAGCCTCAAACTTTTCTATGTCGCATGGACTCTGCTCCTGCTCGTAATCGTCCTGGCATTCTTCTCCGATAATCTCGCACTTTTCTGGATCTTTGCTGAACTGACCACCATCATCTCCGCCATGCTCATTGCGATCCTCTCTGCACGGGAGAACATCGACGCTGCAATCAAGTATATTTTCATTGCTTCTGTCTCCATGCTCTTTACATTTGTAGGGTTCATTTTCCTCTTTGAAATCTCAAGGACATCCCCTGATGCCGGATCCCTGAACTGGACTGACCTTATCCAGCATGCTTCAGTGTTTCCCCCCGGAATGATGTTAGCTGCCTTCGCACTGATTTTTATCGGGTTGGCGGCGAAATCAGGCATCTTCCCATTCCATACATGGTTGCCCGCAGCTCATGCAAAGGCACCTTCGGCAGTAAGTGCGATTCTGTCCGGGGTCCTCTTGAATGTAGGCATCTATGGTATCATACGTGTTTATGCAATAGTCCACCAGACGCCGGCTGCGGGTATTGTCGCACCAATGCTGATGCTGTTCGGTATCCTTACAGTCGGAATCGCTGCATTCTCCATGCTCCCGCAGAAGAATCTGAAAAAACTGGTGGCATTCTCCAGTGTGGAGAATATGGGAATCCTGCTTATCGGTCTGGCTATCTCAACACCGATCGCCCTATTCTGGATGCTCTTCCAAATCATGGCGCATTCATTGACGAAAGCATCGCTGTTCTTTTCATCGGGCATTCTTCACCGGCAGTACGCAGGCCAGTTCTCCAGCGATACGGTTGACGATATCAGGGATGTATTCCGGCTCCAGCCCCTCGCCGCGTGGGGAATAATCCTCGGGGGCCTGGCCATCATCGCCTTACCTCCATTCCCGATATTTTTCTCAGAATTTTTCATCATGCTGCAATTAGGAGCTGTTTCCCTCTGGGTCCTTGTCATCACACTTTTCCTGCTGTTTATTGCAGCCGGGGCACTGGGATACTTTGTCATAACGAACTTCACAAAGGTGTCAGGTCCTGGCGCAGATGATGATATCAAACATTATCACACACCGGTCAGTATGAAGATCCCGATCATCTTCCTGCTTGCGCTCCTGCTTATCATCGGAATTCTTCTTCCCCACCCTGGAATGGAGTTTATCAGCCAGATCGTAACGGAGTTGAAATTCTAAATGGCAAATAATATCGATATAGGAATCAGGGCGGTCTGCGAGTTTTTAGGAGCAGCGTCCACACCGGATCGGATCCAGGCAGGATGCAACAGCGAGAACTACCTGGTACTGAAAGATCACGAGTTTGAACCGGCGGTATCTCATCTGGCAGCAAATAAGTTTGTACTGATAAGCCTGTTCTGCATTGAAGGGTTCTCAGACCGAGCCGCACACTCACTCTTCTACGTGTTTGAACGGAGGAATGGTATCCTCGTGCTTGTTAATGACGTAAACGAAACGACATCATCTGTTGCCAGCATATTTCCATCAGCATCGTGGTTTGAACGTGAATGCCGTGATGGTTTTGGCATTGAGTTTGATGGTGCATTTGACACGCGTCGTCTCTTCCTGCACGAGAGTTACCCGGAAAACTTCCACCCACTCAAAAAATCTTTTAAAAACGCACCCCTCATTACCAAAGAAACAATCAATCCTGTTGATGAATACCAGTTCCGGACAGTGACGGGAGAGGGTGTGTACCAGGTCCCGGTTGGCCCTGTCCACGCAGGTATCATCGAACCGGGACACTTCCGTTTCAGCGTGATCGGCGAGATCATATTCAACCTTGAGATCCGGATGTTTTACAAGCATCGGGGGATTGAGAAGCTTTCTGAGGGGAAATCACCTCATGACTGTATCAGGATTGCAGAGGCAGTAAGTGGTGACGAGTCTGTGGCAAATGCCACCGCATTCTGCCTTGCAGTTGAGCGGATCTCCGGGATATCCATCCCTGAACGGGCGTGGTACCTCCGGACAATTATGCTTGAACTGGAACGGATCTGCTCACACCTCGGCGATCTGGCGGGGATGCTCGTGGACGTGGCTTTTCCCCTTGGCGCCAGCCAGTTTTCCGTGCTTCGGGAGGAATGTTTCCGTCAATGCGACTGTCAGACCGGGTCCAGGTTCCAGCGGGGTATCATCTGTATCGGAGGATTGGAGAAGGATATCCCTGGTGGCACAATCAATGATCTATTATTATTCATCAGGCAGTTACGGAAGCGCTGCAGGATCGGCCTGAAAATTGTCTTGTCAACCACCTCGGTCATTGACCGGTTTGCCACGACGGGTGTAATCCCCGGTACACTGTTACGCCCCCTCAATATCACCGGACCGGTCGCACGGGCATCTGGTGGAAAAGTGGATGTGAGACTGGATCATCCATACGGTATCTACGAAAAGTATGTGCCAAAGCGCCAGAGATTGCAGGACGGCGATGTCCTCTCCCGCTTCACGATCAAGGCATCGGAAATTATGGACTCGCTCGATCTTATTGAACAACTTATCGCGGACATTCCTGCAGGAGATATTCAGTCAGAGGCCCAGGTCCAGGATGGCTTTGCTCTTTCGCTTGTTGAATCAGCACGTGGACAAAACCTTTGTTTTGTATGGATCAAGGACGGTGCAATCGAGCGGTACAAGGTCCGGACGGCATCATTTTGCAACTGGCTCGCCATAGAACATGCAGTACAGGGGAATATTATCCCTGATTTCCCAGTCATTAACAAGAGTATGAACCTCTCGTATGCGGGAACGGATTTGTGAGGAGAGAGAAGAATGGTAAATGCACTGACCTGCCTGCTGAAGAAGAAAGTAACAGAAGACTACCCGGTACATGATGAAAACCTGGAGGCAATAGGCCTTAAAATTAAGGCGGATATTAATGCGGTCTTCGGCCGCAGCCTTGCCATTCGCGAGCTGGATACCGGGAGCGATAATGCCACCGAGATCGAGATCAACAATCTCAACAACCCATTCTATGATGTGGAACGGTTTGGTATTACCTTTGTTGCCTCTCCCCGGCATGCAGACGTACTGATGGTCACCGGTGCAATAACACATAATATGGCGACTGCAGCGAGAAAGACATATGATGCAATGCCCTCACCAAAATTCGTGGTGGCGGTCGGTGATGATGCGTGTAATGGCGGGATATATGCCGGTACGTATGCGGTCCTGGGTGGCGCTGAAAAGATATTTCCTGTAGACCTGAAGATACCAGGAAATCCCCCTGCACCCGCAGCCATACTAGCCGGAATCCTCGCGTTGATGAAGCGGGCAAAGGACATGAAAAGAAGAGAGCCGTGAGGCATCCGAATTCTATTTTCCTCCCTAATTCCCAGGAGATCAACAACGATGGAACAGGGTTTTTTTCGTGACCTGGGACTTTTTGGTCTCGGACCTCCGATTGTTACCACCAGGATATGATGGAATGACTTATTCATTGCATCGCACTGCTTAATTGCAAATCTGATTAAATACGTATCACCATCATTTATATGCAAACCAGGAATGTCAAAAATGACACCGGTACATCATCTTCCAGGGAACCACATTCAATGACCACAATCCAGGAACGTTTTTTTGAAATAGACCAGATGAGGGGTCTTGCGGTGATCATGATGGTCCTCTACCATGTTCTCTTCGATGTGTACTTCTTTAACATCTATCCGGTTGACGTCACTTCAGGATTCTGGAAAATTTTTGCGATGGTGACGGCATCTCTGTTCCTGCTGCTCGTAGGAGTTTCATTCACGATCAGCGCTGCCAGGGCTGAAGTTGCGATGGACGGGAGAAGTTTATTCCTGAAATTTCTGAAGAGAGGCATATTCATCCTGCTCATTGCGGCCCTGATTACAGTCGTCACCTGGTGGTATCTCCGGGAAGGCTACATTATTTTTGGAATTTTGCACCTGATCGGTATCTCCATCATCATCGCCCCGTTTTTTTTCCACCGCAGGTTGTTATCGTTATTTGGTGGTCTCCTGTTCATCGTGGTGGGAATCCTCCTCCAGACGGTGAGGGGGCCATTTTTCCTGCTTCCACTGGGAATATATCCGGAGTCATTTTTCAGTGTTGACTATACACCCATATTCCCCTGGTTTGGGCTTGTCCTTCTCGGAATATATCTCGGGGAACTCCTCTATCCCGGGGGTAAACGGAGTGACATACTGCAGAAATTCTTAAATCGTATTAAATTCCCGGAATTGCCGGGAAAAACATCTGCATTTCTCGGCAGACACTCACTTGCCATCTATATCCTGCACCAGCCAGTTATTATCCTCCTGCTTCATCCACCATGGGGATAACCCCGAAAAAGGGTGTGCCAGTGGCGCGATCAATGATATTTCCACTCACTTAGTCACCAGGACGACTGGAAAATTCCAATTGACACTTTTTTACGAGGAGGTCAGCTTTTTTTTGGGAGGATTCTGTAATGTGACATCGAAAATGTTATATTATCAGAAGGAGACAAAATTGGTACTGAAACTGATATGGCCCGGTTGACTGGTATCATCATATCATAATGCTGATACTCTTTAGATATGAATTACCGGCTGATACTCCCGGCATCAACCAACCATCCGGCCATATCGTTCAGCTATTCTCTTGTAGCACAATTCATGGAAGCAGCATAAGCTCGTACTGCCAGGCTTTTGGTTCATTTCGGACAGGTTCCGGAACGCCCCTTTGAATAGTTGGAATAAAAGAGACGTTTTTTGCCTAATCGACAAACAAGGGAACATGTTCAAATTTATCGACAGAAAATAGCCCCCTGGCAGTCAACCTCAGTTGTGGAATAACCGGCAGACAGAGAAACGACATGTACATAAACGGGTCCTCAATCCCCCCCATCTTCCGGGTGGCAGAATGAATTAAATTGAGCCGTTCTACCACATCTTCATAGGGCCAGCCTGACATCAGCCCGGCATTTTCCAGGGGCAGCACTGTTATTTCATCGCCATGTACAGATGCCAGTCCGCCGTTGTGAGAGATAACGGCATGTATCGCCAGTTGAAGCTCTTTGTCACTTGTCCCCACGGCAATAATATTATGGGCGTCGTGTGATACACTGCCGGCGATGGCACCCTGGTCAAACGAAAAACCATGCACAAGACCTGTCGCACACAGCCCAGGGCAATAGCGGCTGCAAACGGTAGCTTTGATGATATCCTGTTCAAGGTCCGGAATTTTGGCACCCTGTATCTCAAAATGCAGCTCCTCGGTAATAATCTCTCCAGGGACAATCCCTATCACCCGGGCAAGTCCATTACCAGTCAGGGTTAAGTCAGCAGGACCTGGCATGGTCGCCTGCATGTTTGAGGGTGCTGGTGCTATTGCAGGCACGGGTAATCCCTTAACTTCTATGCCACCCCTGAATACCCGGTCTATGACAAATTCACTACTGCCTGCCAGAATAGAGAAATCTGCAATCCTACCGGGAGACAGTGCTCCGCGGTCATGCAATCCGAACATTTCGGCAGCCGATAACGTGGCCATCCGGAGAGCGAGTTCAAGTTCAAGACCTTCCGATACGGCCGTGCGAATGACACCGTCAATATGCCCCTGGTTCATGAGCGTATCCGCATGACGGTCATCCGTAGAAAAAGAGCACCGTGAAACCGTGCAGGGAGTGACAATCGGGATAATAGCATGAATATTTTTCTCGGTTGAGCCCTCACGCAGGTAAATGTACATCCCTTTAGATAACTTTTCACGGGCTTCTGCAACCCCCGTACATTCATGATCACTCCGGGGTCCGGCCAGGATATACGCATTGAGATCATTAGCCGTTAGCATTGGGGCATGTCCGTCAATACGTGGGAACAGGTTGAGTTTTTTGAGGATCGACAGATCACCTGACAACACCCCCGGCACATTCATCATTTCACCCAGGCCCAGTATGCGGGCCCTGCCGGCGAATGTCGCAAGGTCAGAAGCCTCAAGGATGGCCCCCCCTACATCAGCCGGTGTTGATGGGACACAGGACGGAAGCATATAAAAGATATCAATCTGTGTGTTTTCCGACGCCTTAAGCATATATTCTATCCCGTCACTTCCCAGTACATTGGCAATTTCATGGGGGTCCGCGATCACGGTTGAGGTCCCATGACGGGCGACCAGACGTGCATATTCTGCAGGACACAACAGAGAGCTCTCAATATGGACATGGCAATCGATCAGTCCCGGGATGACCCGCGCCCCATGGCAATCGATCTCGTGAATGCCGGAGTAATGACCGGAACCAAGAACAATGCCATCTTTTATGGCAAAATCCACGAGCTCCCAGCTGCAGGTAAACGGGTTAAATAATTCCGCATTCCTGACAACCGCATCCGAAGGGCAATGACCACCTGCTGCCCTGATTAAAGATTTCAGGTCAGATTTCAAAGTCCTTGATCACCACCGGGAAACGGGTTGTCCCAGACCTGGTATAAATAAAACATCGGTAATTTCCGTTTTGGAGCTCAATAGGTATAGTAATTTCGTTATTTCCGGTCTTAATCGGGAAATACTCTGCATTCCTGTACAGTTCGACCTGCCGATAGTCCTGCAGCCTGAAGACTGCCACTTCAAGCACTCCGTCAGGGATGACTTCTTCGCTCCTGATCGTGAATGTCAACGTTCCTCCCCTGTAGGTGACATCCCCGGGTACCTGGTCGATGCAGCCACTTCCCAGTACTAAAACGAACATCAGGACAATAAAGAGGAAAAAGACCTGGGTGCGCATATGATCCATGGTGACAACCGGATTAAAAATCATGGCGATCTGATCCAGGGATCGGACATTAAAAAGACCAGTCTATCCATTAAAAAAAACATACATCAGCATGATGTTGATGCAATTAACCGAAATATTCAAAAAAAGTTCCGATAACCGCGTTAATTATCCCGGAGTCCCTGGCATTGAAAAACAATCGTTTCCAGTAAGGTCCTCATCCATGAAGAACGAAACAACCTCATCCTGTTTTTATCATTATGGAGGTTGCTTCACCTGAGAACTACCCCATTTTTTACAAAAGGTTAATAGTGTAATATAAATATTTGTTTATCATGAAATTATCCCAAAATATGCTCATCACAATTTGCGTTGTCATCGCAGTCTGCCTCGTCGGACTGGTCTTCGCATATGCCGTATATTCCCATGCATTACCATTCACCCAGCCCGCAGTTCAGCCGACTCCCATCCCTACCCCTGAAACTGTCCCTCCAACCCCTGTACCAACCGTGATCACACCGGTACCCACCTCCGCCTATGCATATCTGGACTATATCCAGTCTGGTAACGACAAAGTGACCCGTGCAAAGAGAGCGGTTGAGAACGGTAAAACTTTGATGGTTCCCGCTCTTGCGATCAGGTCTAATGAAAATAGTGAGACCACTGCGGTCTTTAACGCCAAGCAGAATTTCACCCTGGCAGAAAACCTCTTTGTGGGAAGCCAGGCAGATTATACCAATGCCATGAAAACCGCCCCTGCCCAGCAGGTAGCCACCCTGAATATATTAATTTCAACATTGAATGCAATTCAACGGAACACGGTCACATATGTCACATCATCAGACTATGCACTTGCCGGCGACTGGTATCAAGCCACTGATGTATATAACCAGGCAAATATCGGCTACCAGAGTAATATGGGGACTACCAACCAACTATTAGCAGCGATGAACCTCGTGTCTTAAGAGAACAACCCCAAAAAATTTACCATCAGTTTTTATTTCCTGTCGAAAAAACAGCCCTGCATCAGCGAATAGTGATGCAACCAGGTATATCAGATGAAAAAAGGATTATCCAAATATTTCTTTTGATAATTCCAGTGCTTGCACTGCGGGTAATTTTTTCCCGGTAAGAAACTCGATACATGCCCCACCACCAGTTGAAATATGGGTAAAGTGCTTACCAAGACCGAGCTTTTCGATGACTACGGCGGTATGTCCCCCACCTACAACGGAAAAATCAACGGATGATGCCGCTTTCAGGAGTTCATAGGTCCCGGTCGCGAAATCAGGTTCCTCGAATACCCCGGCCGGTCCATTGAACACGACGGTACCTGCAGCCTTTAACCGCTTTGACAACATGCTGATGGCATCCATCCCAAGATCCATGACCGGGACATCCCGGGGTATCGCGTTGACCGGGTATTCCACCCTTTTATTCCCTTCCCGGACGGCAACCCATTCGGGAATGATGATCCTCTCACGGAAACGAAGAAGAAGATCCCGGGCGTCACCGATCTCTTTATCATATTTCAGCTGGTGGATCAACTGTGTCGAAGGGGACCCGATGTCAAAACCGGATGCGATGAGAAAGACATTTGCGACAACACCAATGACCATTACCTCGTCCGCGATGCCTGATTCAAGGACATACCGGGCAACAGCCACTGAATCGTCAACCTTGGTACCTCCAAGCACCATGCACACAGGTTTCGGTGCCCCGAGAAATACCCGGCTCAATGTAGAGACCTCTCTCTCCATCAGGAGACCGGCAGCTGATTTGATCGCCATTGGCAGGCCGACCACTGTCGGCTGCGACCGATGTGCCGTGCCGAAGGCATCATTAACAAAAACATCGCCCATACTGGCAAGTTTACGCACAAGAATAGTCTTTTTTGCATCTTCCGGTTTTAATACCAGGTTCTCTTCGGCATTAAACCTGACATTCTCAAGCATCAGCACTTCCCCGGAACGCATATTCCTCACAGCGTCCCGTGCCGAGCTCCCAAAAATATCATCAATATATAACACAGAACGCCCGAGCATCTGCGAAAGTTTCTCCGCATGGACGTTGAGTGTTGTAAAATCTTTTTTCCCGGGGCGGCTCTGGTGGGTGATAATGACAACCCTGCTATCCTTCAGTGCCTGTATCGTCGGGATATGTTCGCGAAACCGTTTGTCATCGAGAATAAGATTTGATGTAGGGTCGATGGGGGAATTTAGGTCAAGCCTGAGCAGGACCGTTTTCCCATCAACTCCCATTTCATTCAGTGTGCCGATCGGCATCTGCACCTCATGGCGAGAATTATGCCTTCATTCTTGCCTTGATCTTCTTCAGGCGGAAGAGTTCTTCCCGTTCCATCTCATCGAGGCGCATCTTGATAAAGTCCCGCGCCTCGGATAGTTCCGGGATCACCTTGAACTCTAACGCATTAACGCGACGCTTCGTGGATTCAATCTCGCTGAGGAGCCGTTTCATCGTGGTCTCGATCTCAGCACTTTCGATGATCGCTTCAACGAGCTCCTCAAAGGAGGTTGCCGTCTCATCGATGATTGAGGTCGTTCCGAGGATACCATATCCACGGTCGACCAGGCTCTTTCTCACCTTCGAAGACTCGATTGTTGGAACGACGACACCCATAATATTTTTGGAGGTCAGGGTGATCTGGGGGACCTCCTTGACGGAGAATGCGGCTGATTTTACCCCGATTGCCCCTTCGACGGTGTTCGCAAGCGCCATGCTCTCGACTGCCCGCTGGTATTTCTGCAGCAGTTCTCCGCGGCTGTCTTTTGCATCCGCAAGGACCTTGAAAAATTCAAGGATCAGTCCGTCACGCTTCATCTTGAGAATTTTATAGCCCCGCTCGGAGAGCGCAATCCGCCGCTTAAGGCCGATCAGTTCTGAACGTGTTGGCTTAACATCTCTGAGCGCCATTGTGACGTCACTCCTTAGTTGCCCCTGCTTTGAATTTGGGATGATACTTGTTTATGAGGTCACGGTCGATACGGGTGAGCTGTTCCACGGGTAACGTCGAGAGCAGGTCCCAGCCGAGGTCGAGCGTGTCCACGATTGTCCGATCCTCGTCATATCCCTGTTTCACAAACCGCTGTTCGAAGAGGTCAGCAAACTCAAGGAGCATCCGGTCACGTTCTGAAAGGGCATCCTTTCCAACAATCGCGACCAGGCCACGGAGGTCGTTCCCTTCCGCGTACCCTGCATACATCTGGTCAGAGACCTTTTTGTGGTCTTCCCTTGTATGACCTTTTCCGATACCAAGGTTCATCAGGCGCGACAATGAAGGCAGCACGTTGATGGGCGGATAGATACCCTTCCGGTGGAGCTCACGGGAGACCACGATCTGTCCTTCGGTAATGTACCCGGTAAGGTCAGGGATCGGGTGCGTGATATCGTCGCCTGGCATCGTAAGGATCGGGATCTGTGTCACAGAACCTTTCAGGCCCTTGATAATCCCTGCACGTTCGTAGATGCTTGCAAGGTCGGTGTACATGTAGCCGGGATAACCACGACGACCAGGCACTTCTTCACGGGCTGCGCCGATCTGACGGAGTGCTTCACAATAATTGGTCATGTCGGTAAGGATAACCAGCACGTGCATACCAAGCTCGAATGCAAGGTACTCTGCCGTTGTAAGGGCAAGACGCGGCGTGATAATCCGTTCGACTGCCGGATCGTCAGCGAGGTTTAAGAATACCACCGCACGCTCGAGCGCTCCTGTGCGCTCAAAGTCCTTCATGAAGTGGTTGGCCTCTTCCTTCGTGATACCCATCGCAGCAAAAACCACGGCAAACGGTTCTGTGGAACCGATCAC
The DNA here is from genome assembly GCA_903819595.1 of uncultured Methanomicrobiales archaeon. Lineage (GTDB taxonomy): Archaea > Halobacteriota > Methanomicrobia > Methanomicrobiales > Methanospirillaceae > CAIKOD01. The sequence goes on from CAIJED010000073.1 coordinate 17,891, forward strand.
TTTTGACTGCCGGGCGATCTGGAGTGCGATATTATTGTGGGGAAGACCTGCTGCCGAGAAAATCGGGAGCTTCTGGCCCCGGACAAGTGTGTTCGTCCCGTCAATGGTCGAAATACCCGTCTGGATAAACTCGTTTGGTGATGCACGTGCATAGGGGTTGATGGCAGCACCGGTGATGTCCAGGCGTTTTTCCGGGACTATTTCAGGGCCACCGTCAATCGGTTTCCCGCCACCGGAGAGGATACGTCCGAGCATCTCCTTTCCAACAGGCATCTTGATCGTCTCGCCGGTGAAACGGACGCCACTGTCCCTCCCGATACCGGCGGTTGTCTCAAAGACCTGTACCACGACAAGATTATCGCTTGTGTCGAGCACCTGCCCCCGTTTGATGGTCCCATCAAAGGTCACAATGTTGACCAGCTCACCGTACCCGATAGGTTCGGTCTTCTCGACAAACACGAGTGGGCCGGCAATTTTTGAAATCGTCCTGTATTCCTTCATGCTGCCGCCCTCAGTGTGGTGAATTCTGCGTCCATCTCTTTCGCAATTTTCTCGAGCTCAGGTTTGTAGTCCTTGATGAACTTGATCTGGGGCAGTTCGTTCTTCGCTTTCGAACCAATAATCTGTGAGGGAGTCACGCCGGCTGCCTGTGCAGTCGCCGAAAGGTCGGCGAACAACTTGATCGACTTCATAATATCGTACTGCTTCTTCATGTCACAGAACGTGTCGACTGCGTCGTAGGCATTCTGCTGGAGGAAGATTTCACGTATCATGCGGGCAACTTCAATCGTGATCTGTTCGGTTTCAGGCAATGCGTCTGACCCGACCAGCTGCACGATCTCCTGGAGCTCGGCCTCTTTCTGGAGGACTTCCATGGCCCAGGACCTCAATGTGTTCCACTCGGGTGAGACCTCGCGGTCGTACCAGTCATGGAGGGTATCAAGATACAGGGAGTAGGAGTTCAGCCAGTTGATGGCCGGGAAATGACGCCGCTGCGAGAGTTTTGCATCGAGCGCCCAGAACACCTTGACAATACGGAGGGTATTCTGCGTAACAGGCTCGGAGAAATCTCCACCCGGCGGGGATACAGCACCGATAACAGATACGGAACCATTTCCGCCAGCAAGTGTAATTACAAGCCCTGCACGTTCGTAGAACTCCGAGAGCCGGGCCGCAAGGTATGCAGGGTACCCTTCCTCGCCAGGCATTTCTTCCAGACGTGATGAGATCTCACGCATTGCTTCTGCCCACCGTGAGGTGGAATCTGCCATCAGCGAGACATCGTACCCCATGTCGCGGTAATACTCCGCAATTGTGATACCGGTATACACCGATGCTTCTCTTGCTGCCACCGGCATGTTGCTCGTATTGGCGATAAGGACCGTTCTCTCCATCAGGGGTTTACCGGTCTTTGGGTCGACGAGTTCCGGGAATTCCGTCAGCACTTCCGTCATTTCGTTGCCGCGTTCACCGCAACCGATGTAGACAACGATCTCCGCGTCACTCCACTTTGCAAGCTGCTGCTGGGTAACGGTCTTACCACTACCGAACGGGCCCGGGATTGCCGCGGTCCCGCCTTTTGCGATAGGGAAAAGGCCGTCAAGGATCCGCTGGCCGGTAATCAATGGGATCTCCGGGTTCAGCTTTTCTTTTACCGGTCTTGGAACACGTACGGGCCAGCGCTGCATCATCGTAAGCGAAGTGCCGTCCTCGAGGACACACACCACGTCATCGACGGTAAAAGAACCTGACTTAATGCTTTTTACCGTGCCCCCCTTCTGATTCGGCGGGACCATGACTTTGTGGACAATATTTGTTTCCTGCACTTCACCAATGATACTCCCGCCGATGACCTTGTCACCTTCTTTGACCAGGGGCTTAAATTCCCACTTCTTGTCGTGGGGGAGCCCTGGTGCAGAGACACCACGTTCGATGAAATTTCCCATCTTGTCGACAAGGACGCTTAAAGGACGCTGGATACCATCGTAGATATTGGTCAGGAGACCCGGTCCAAGTTCAACCGCAAGAGAGAGGCCTGTATTCACCACAGGTTCCCCGGGCCTGATGCCGGAAGTGTCTTCGTAGACCTGGATGATGGTTTCTTCACCCTGGATCTTGATAACTTCGCCCATCAGGGCCTCGTTCCCGACTTTGACTACGTCGTACATGTGGGCATCAAAATTCACTGCCGTGACTACCGGCCCTGAAATCCTTTTAAGAACACCCAGTTTGTCGATTTTTGAATCTTTTTCTTTCACTTCCACAGATCAACACCCACTGATCTCTTGATTCTCTCTCTCATGGACAACCCGCCTTCTTCCCCGCCGATTGCGATTACGGTTGGTTTTACCGAATTTTCAAGTTGTGTCCTGAGCCGTCCCGGGATCCGGTTCATATCACTGTTGTTCAGGACAAGGATCCCGACTTCGTTGTCCCCAAGAACTCCGTTGATATATTCTGTGAGTTTCGCTTCGTTTTCTGCTGCATACGTCTTCCTGATACCGGCAAGCCGGAACCCTAAGATGAACTCACTATTACCTATGACTGCAATCTCCATCTACATCACCAGGTACCCTTTTATCCGATCAGTGGAAAGTTTTGATTCCTTTCCACGGGCAATAGCACGCAGATTGAAGACTTCGTACTTTTTCTTCTCCAGGTACACGAGGATCGGGTGGATTGAAAACGGGTTTAATTTCGCCATTTTCTCCATCTGCTTGAGTTGGACCTTGATTAATTCTATCTCGATCTCACGAATCGGTTTATCTCCACGAAGAGTATCCAGCACCGCAAGAAGCGTTTTTACACGGACCCTCGCCATAAGGGCATCAATGAACTCGTTCTGATCGGTGACGGAATTCAGTTTCTGGAGTTCTTCTACGGTGAAGGTACCTCCCGGGATCATCATTTCCCGTGCGTCTTCCTCGATCGTATCAACACGAAGCCTGAAAAGATTCTTGATATTTGTGATATCGATATCAAGCCTGATATAATTAAGGAACAGGTTCCCACCTTTAACCCCGTTTGCTCCCTCGATCAATTTCGCATAAAATTGCTTATACATCTCATTTTCCAGATGCGACAGCGATTTGCTCACGGATGCGGCAGGATATTCTTTGGCAAGGACCGGATATAACTTCTTACCTTTCAACGCTTCAACAACCCTGTCAGGTGATTCCTCGAGTAACAACCTGTCCAGAAATACCCTGTCCAGTTCTCCGGCGGGGACAAGTATCTCCTTGATCTTCCCGGGTTTTAAACCCTGGAATTTACCCCTGATAATGGTGAGTACATTCTGGATATCCCATCGACGCAGGTATGCCTGGGTGAATTCCTTGAGAGTTCCCGGCGTAATATCGATAATTGTCTGGAATTCCTTCGCAAGGTTCCACGACAGTGCAATCTCAACCAGGTCTATTCCTGAGAAGGACGCACTTAATTCATCAATTTCCCGCTTGTATTCCATTTCTTCAATTGTCCGTGTGATCTCAGGAAGTCCCATGTTGAGCATCCTCATGTACTCTTCCTTTGGCAGAAGTTTGGACTTCCTTACCCGCAACCGTGTGCCAACGTATATGTAAGGGGCAGGACCGCCACTCATCTCAGCCATGTTCGTTCCTCCTTAACTGAAAAGGATATCAGATGCATCCTTGAGACCTGTTTCCCAGACCATGTTCAGGAATGTTCGATAACTGAGATCCAACTGGAGGGTGCCGTCTGTCCTCTCAACGATCACACCTCCTTCGATATCAGCCTCATTCCCAACCGAATACCCTTTGAATACATTCTCCTGAGTAATTAATTCCATCAGGGCTTTCCTGTCACGTGCATTACTGTGCACAATACCTTCAGGGATCTGCTTATGTGCATCAAAAAGGAGTGATTTTAGCGCTTCCCTATGGAAACTTTCAGGAAGCGTCAGCACCGAATCCAGAGCATTCTGGTATACCTCATCAAGCAGGGCCTTCTGGGTATTCAAACGCTCGCGTTTGACAACCAGGTTTGCAGCAGAGAGTTCCTGGCTCTCGATATGTTTTACCTGCTTTGTAATGCTCTCCTCCACAGACAGCTTGATTTTTTCTGCTTTTACCTGGCTGGAGGAAAGGATCACGTTTACTTCAGCTTTCGTTTCCTCACGTATTGCATCAGCTTCCTTCTGCCCTTTTGCCCTGATATCTCCGACGACTGCTTCCAGACCCATAGTCTGCCCCGCTTAGAATAAGAGCAGCAGTGCGACCACGAGCCCGAAGATAACAATCGTTTCCGGAATAACCGTGAAGAGTAATGCCAGTCCAAAGATATCCTTATCTTCGGCGACTGCTCCAACTGCTGCAGAACCAATTCCCATCTCAGCAACACCGGTGCCGATACCTGCCATTCCAACTGCAAGACCTGCACCTACCGCCTTTAATCCAACCTGCGATGCCTGAATCATTTCAAGTGTCATTGTTCCATCTGCCATGTTTTATTCCTCCGTAAATCTTCTGATAATTCCAAATGGATTGTATTTCTGGCCTCCACCTTTGTAGAACTTGGTGAAGAATTCAACATATTGCAACCTGAGGGACTGTAGTGCCCCACCAATCAGTCCAAGTGCTGCGTTACCAATATGGCCCACAATAAAGATGAGCACACCAACGATGATAATCACGATACCGACAATAGAAAGATGCGCGAGCTGAGGCTCGATGATCATCCCTATTGCAATAAAATTTACAACCATTGCGATTGCCACTGATGAAAGTCCTACTGCGACCAGACGGGCATAGGATAGCACGTGACTGATGATTGTTGGCAATTCAAAGATATCGAGGATATTCTCTCTTGCGATGAATATTACCCCAATCACAATCATCAGCACACCCGTAATGGTGGCAAGGTTCAGGCCTGCAGCGATCTGCGGGACTTTCATCAGGTCAGGCATATAGGGGATCGCAAAATGCGACCATAGTGCAACCAGGATCCCCCACATCACTAACAACCAGCCAAGATTTGCAAGCACCGCTTTGACCCGGTGTGACCCGTGGTCCATCCGTGCATGGTTGATCATGCCAAGTACTCTGCCAAGTGTAATCTGGATAATCCCAATCCAAATCGCCATGACAAGCAGTCCGGGTATTGCAGCTCCTTCCCCACCCTCACCGCCAATATTCATATGACGGGAGAATATCAGCGGGTGCCATAACAATTTGAACCCGAGGAATTCAGAATACAATAAACCGAATATAATCGACGAGATGGCAAAGATCATTAAAATATTGACCAGCTGTGCACCGTCGCCCCGTTTGAAATAACGGCGCAGGAGCAGGCTGACTCCAAGTAGTATCAACCCGTACCCGACATCCCCGAGGATTAACCCGAAGAACAGGGGGAAGATAAATGCGACGATTAATGATGGATCAATCTCTGAATACCGCGGTCGTGCATAGATATCAATGATCAGTTCGGTTGGCCTGACAAACGAGGGATTATTATACTCAACCGGGACTGAATCATGTTCGAAGTCAATAGGGATTTCGCTGATGTAACATTTACCACCGCAAACATCATTGATCGCCCTGCTTAAGGGTTCAACTTCGTTGACCGGCACCCAGCCTTCTGCGACAAATGCCTGGTCTGTCGTTGCAAAACGGAGCGGTGCCTCAGCCTTTGAAACGTCTGTGGTGAGGAGCTCATCACAGGCAAGCAGGAATCCAGCATATTTTTTCCGGTTATCTTCCAGTTTTTGCCTGTTCGCTTCTATTTGCTCTTTTATGGAAATGATCTGCAACTGATATGAACTGATGATACCTGATGCGGGACCATGTTCTTCAGGTATCGGAACCTGCTGAAACATCGCCTCATTGAGATCTTTTTCCACCGACACCCGATGCTCCACCGGTACAGCGATGACTATGAAATTCCCTGTTTTGGATGGGGAATAGAAACGGTCATGCGGAACTTCCGGGACTACATCGCGTGCAACGAAACCAGCAAATACCTCAATTGATTCATATCCGCGTAGCAGATCGAGATCAATCGGAATATCAGTAAACGGTTTCAGCCCGGCAATCTTCTGTTCGAGGTCTTTTTCCTCGTTCTCGAGCCGGGAACGCATAAGGGTCAGGCCTTCAGTTTCCTTTTCAATACCGGGAAGGTCCTTTTCAATAAGGGACCGTATCTCGGAAGTACGCCGTATTTTATCCGGTTCCTCATCGTCAGGTTTCACCATATACGATGCTGAAAGTGACCTGATTTTTAACAGGTCATTCGAAACCTCGCTGGCGCCTGAAAGAGGCATACCGATCCGAAATCCTGCGTATTCCTCCCGGGCCTGATCAACAAAATCTTCAATATGAAACACATTATGGCGGTATAGCTCCTGAATAATCGGCTCCATCTGGTCCTTGGAAGCGGCGATAAACAGGCGGCTCATCTGCCTAGGCTTTAACATGCACCTGCTCCTTGAACCGTGTAACAAGCAGCTGGACTGCACGGCCAAGGTTTTTTTGCCCATGTTCTCTGAGCGTCATTATGGATTGTTCACCTTCCTTGATAATCCGGGCATGTGACTCTGCAGCATGTATCCTAGCATCCGCCATGCATTTCTTCCTGTACTCTTCCGCGGTGTTGTTTGCCTTGACAATCAGGTTATCCGCTTCAAGTTCTGCATTGGCAAGACTTTTTTTCCTGTCTTCCTCTGCATTACGTACCGTTTTACCATACTCCTCTTCTGCCGCTTTGATGTCTTTTAAGACCTCAGTCTTCATTCAACCCTCCTCTCATGATAATAGTATATTTTAGGAAAAACACTCTTAAATGTGTTGTTATTTATTTCATCCAGGAAAGGAAAGCAAACAGGGCTGTCCACGTAATAATACCAGGTTTACAGGGTAATTAAAAATCTGCCATTTCCTGTTACCGTTTTTTTATTGATTCCGGATATCCATGCACCTTCACACGATTCCGAACCCTATTTCCAGGTCAATGGAGAAACAGGCGGAATAGCATATCTGATCAGGGTAACCGGGTAATCCGTTTCAGGGCCTTTGATGACCACACCGCCGTTCACCGCTGATAGCACCAATCCCGAAAATTCCCCGTTAGCACAGAGCACATCCTGCTCAGGATGCGTACCGCGCTCAATTGAACAGCTGAGCCTGATGCGGTCACCAGCTGATGTGATGTACCTGAGACGTTTGGAACCCGGATGGCTTTTCGGCAGGACCAGCAGTGGACACTGGTAATTTTTCACTAGTTCAAGCAGTAATATCGCCGGCTCAATGGGTCCACCTTCAGGGGCAGAGACAACGATGATGTCGTCAGGTGATAATCCCTGGCAGTATTCATCGTCTGCGGTCTCAATGCAGATACAAAGCGGTCTTCCAGCTTTAGCAATGAGAAGAAAAGAATTGTTACCCTGGATGTGGAGAAACTGGCCCTCTGTCCCAAGGTTATGCTTCTTCGACATTATCTGACTGGCAGGACGGGCAGATAGGTTTTTTTCCAATCCCCTGAAATCGCTCTCCGCAATCCCTGCAACGGTAATCTTTACCCTTAATGCGTTCTGTAAACTCTATATCCACCGGGCCGCCAACACTGCACATCTCTCTTCACCTGCTGTATCCTTCATCACCGGAAGTATTTATGGGTATTCTTTATCTTAAATAATTTACAAACCCTGCCGGAACGTTCCTGGAACGGTGGTTAAAAATGACCCACTTTTCCCTTTTTAAGCTATCCAGAGATCTCAAAAAAACGGGAACAACTTTTCATTTCTGGTCACTAACATTTTCCGCCTATTTCCGGCCGATTTAAACGAAAAATAAGAGGGGTATTATCCGCACATCATACAATACTTACCCCCCCTTCCTGCAATGGCCTGTATTTTGGGTTATTACTGCCGAAATTACCGGCTGTTTCCGAAAATGGTCACAGATTAGTTATAATTAGAAATAACATTGATACATCGTTGTTTCTTCCCCAACCACGCCCATATCGGACCTGAATTTTTGGTATTCTGCCAGGGTCATCGATCAGTTTAACGGGAAACAGTATGTCAGCCTACCGGAAATTCTGACACCGCATTATTTTATTCATCAGAAAAAATGGCTGCTATTTCCGGAACCTTTTCCTTTGGAAAAGATAAGGCCTTCAATAATTCTATCTGCTCCATCAGATTATCGGTTTGACGCCTGCATCCCAATATATCGAGCGGGGGAAACTACAGGGGGAAATTTAACAACTGCAGCAGGACCAGGAGAAGTGCCCCGGGAATGCCTCCAAACAGGCAGATAAGAAATGTCAGCGGAGTAAGGGGAATATCGGGTTTTCCAGCGGCCTCAAGTACATGAAAATAATTCACAAAAACCAGGATCAGCAGCCCTAGGACCGAGTTAATCACCAGCTTTGTGAGATTTTTGATGAGAAAAAAACCTGCCAGTATCGCAACAATAAGTACCACAGTGAGAAATACATAACCGGTAAATGGCAGGGTTGTCATTTGTTTTATAAAAAAGCCGGACATCTTAAATTATTTCCGGTTTATCGTTTAATCTTCGGCTTTTAGGGATAAGTTCCTGGTATCTGGGGTTACCGCCAGGAGATATTACGCCACTTGTATAACGATGGTTGATATACAGCGGATGATGAGCCGGATTTCCGGATATGATATGCTTAGCAACCGCCTGGTACGAATTACATGAAACGGATATGAATGGGGAGGATCATACTCCGATAATTCGTTGCCCGGAAAGCCTGACTTCGGGTAGAACCATGGAGCCGATCACACGTTCCCCGTGACCAAGCCCTTCTATATTCTTCAACAGGTCAAATACGTTGCCCGCATACATCGCTTTCCGTACAGGTTTTCCAAAATCACCGTTTTCAATCCATGACGGGTTGGAGATCTCTACAGAGAAATCACCGCTCATCGGGTTTGCCGTGTGAGCCCCCACGACATCATGCACATAAATCGCCGGTTCATCACGGATACCAGAGCGAGGACCATCAAACACGAGGTTATGGTACCCAATCCCGGGCGACCCCCCGTATCCTGAACGTAATGCACTCCCCGTGCTACTTTTCCCATACCGGTAACCTGTCTTGAGGTCGTACAGGAATTCAGTAAGCACACCATCACGTACGATATCTATCCGCCGCGTCGGGACACCTTCCGCATCCCAGCAGGTACTACCGGGCCCGTAATTCCTAAACGGGTCATCGAAGATCGATATAGAGGTATCTGCCACCACTTCTCCCAGGGAATTTGCCAGTTTAGACCTTCCGGCATGGACACTCCGTCCATTTACAGCCGGGACAAATACGGACCCGAGTAACTGGGCAAACGCCATGGGCGAAAGGACCAGGGAATAATCTCCTGTCGGAATGTCCTCGCCGGACCTGCCGTGGTGTGCGAAAAATGCGGCCATTTTTCCCACATTGACCGGATCGACCGACATCCTCACAGACTGGTCAAACTCGTACCCGGTCGACTGATCGCTGATGGCTTCAAGGGATACAGAAAATGAAGATTTTTTTGTGGAATAGCGGACCCCGTGTGAATTTGCAAGTGACAGATACCCAGTCGATATATCGGCAGAGCCTGATGTGACATTCACAGGATACTCTTCTGCACCCGTGAGCATCTGATAAATTGCAGCTTCGGCAATTTCTGCTTTCACCCAAACTTCCGGATCAAATGACAGCAGGGGCTGTTCCCTGACAGAGGACAAAGGGAGACCCCCCCATTCCTGCGGAGTGGCAAGGGTCCCGCTTGAAATCGCTGCATCAAGACATTTTCTCCACGCAGACGGATCACTGGTCCCTGATGCCCCGATATGCCCATGGTCTATCGTCCGGATGCCAAGGCCCACCGCATAAGAACCGGCCGCAATACCGATTTTTGTCCTTTTTAATTCGGCAGAAACAGACTCACCGCCGGCAATAAATACTTCAACTTCTTCGGCCAGCGTCTCGCCTGTACTGATGATAGTGTCAATCAGGCTGGCAATGTCTTCCGGCATGTAATCCTCATTCGGTGCCACTGCCGCCCACCACCGCGTTCCGGAGCATGATATAGGGTGCCCCATCACTGACCGGGACACTCTGGCCACCTTTACCACAATATCCCTGTGACATTTTTCGCTCTTTCCCACACATTTCTATCGAGTGGAGGGTGGAGAGGATCTCACCGGACAGGGATACGTCCCTGACCATCCCTTTCTTCTCCCCGTGCTCAATGATAAAACCATACTCGGCATTGAACTGGAATACCCCTCGCCCGGGGTCTACCTGTCCGCCCCGGGAACCGTAGAGGATGATCCCGTTGTGAATCCCTTCAAGCATCTCATCAAGGGAAGAGTCCCCTTCTTCAATGAATGTGTTGGACATCCTGACAAGCGGGGCCTCACCCGGCATCGCCCTCGCATGACCCGGGACACCGTTCCCGACCGAGGCTAGTGTTTCCCTGTTATGCAGGTATGCCCCCACAATACCCTGGTCAATAATTTTTGTCCGTCCGACCTTTACGCCCTCCGCATCGACCGGATCAAACCCGAATTCTTGGAGGGACGGGTCATCGACAATCGTAATCAGGCTGTTACCAATCCGTTCGCCGATCTTCCCGGAGAGGACTGAGTTACCTTCGTGGACAAGATCTCCCTCACTGGCATGTCCCACCGCTTCGTGGGCAAAAACGCCGGCAAGTTCCGGGTCAAGGATTGCATCCATCGTACCGCCAGCCGCTGTCTTCGCATCGAGGAGTGACAACGCCCTTACACCGGCTAACCTTCCCAGTTCCTGCTGGTGACGGATATTCAACCCATGAATTGAATGCAGTCTCTCGTATCCCATCTGGACCATGCCTTCCCTCGAGGCAACCGCCATAATGTTGAACCCTGACCGGCATATCTCAAAAGAATATTCGTTTGCACTACTGTCGATAAAAGATACCTGTTCCGCACGTTCAATATAAGTCGCACGGGAATTTACGATACCAGGGAGACGGGCCGCGGATTCTATCTCACCGAGTACCCCGGTCTTTTCCTCAAGGCTCACCTCCCGCGGGTCTTCTCTCATGGCCGGCACTGGTAGTACCCCATGCGGGGCATCTGCAAGGTTCACAGGTTCCGTAGTAATTCTTGCCAGTGAAGCGGCAGATTCAAGAAGCGAATCAAACTCTTTTCCCCGGGGAGATGTGTAATTATCAATTGTTAGGATCCCCCAGCCGGAAGGTCCGAGTACACGGAGAACCGCAGTACTAAAAAAAGAAGTCCCGGCCGATTCGATGACCGAGTTATCGATGTCAATATGAGTGGTCTGGCCTGTCACATGCCGGACATCGTAATACCTGATTCCCCCGCTCATCATCATACCGTTGTCGGGGAAACCGGCGTTGCATCCAGGACCCGGTTCGATGTGTAGGCTGCCATCTTCTTCAGCTTGGCAAGGAAACCTTCATTGTTCTCAGGGACAAGGGCGTATTTTAAAACGTCCTCAATATGGTCTACCGGGATTACCTCGACAATTGATTTAAACCGCTCTTCAATCAGTACATCATCCACATTTGACCTTGGGATTAGCACCATTTTGAGCCCGGCCTTGGCAGCCGCCTCGATCTTGAACGTGACCCCGCCAACAGGAAGGACGTCTCCCCGGACAGACAGGGACCCGGTCATCCCGATATCCTGCCTGACAGGTATTCCTTCAATCGCACTGATTACGGCAGTTGCCACGCTGACCGATGCGGAATCACCCTCAACGCCACCATAGGTCCCGATGAACTGGATATGGACATCAAGGTTCTTGATATCTTTCCCTGTAAATTTTTTGAGGATTGCACTGACATTCAGGATAGATTCCTGAGCAATCTCCTTCAGCATGCCCGTCGCGATGACGGTCCCGCTTGCCCCATGTGAAGGTGTTACTTCGGCCATGATCGGGAGCACAGACCCTGAATCGGTACCCATGACCGCAAGTCCGTTGACACGTCCAATCCTTGTGCCTTCAATGACAGTGAGTTCGTACTCACGGTTACGTTTGATATATTCATCTGATACCTGGTCCTCAATCGATCGGGCCGTGGATTTCGCGGCTATTACATGTTGGGCCGTGGTAATCTCCACCCCTTCCTGCCTTGCGAGGTCACCCGCAACACGGATCAGACCACCCATATCACGAAGTTTCAACGTGAGATGACCCTTACGGCTGGACCTCCTCCTGGCCTCCCGGACAATCTCTTCGATGGCGGACCGATCAAAGTGCGGGATCTTTCCGTCGTTCTTGACTTCCTGGGCGATGAACCTGATATATTTTTCCCGGTTTTCTGGTGTATCGGGCATGCTCTCACTCATGTAGACCTCATACCCGTACCCCCGTATCCGTGACCTGAGTGCTGGATGCATCCCCTGTATCGCGTCGAGGTTACCGGCCGATACCATCACAAATTTACAAGGCACAGGTTCCGTCCTGACCATGGCCCCACTTGACCGTTCGCTCTGCCCGGTTATTGGGAATTCCCCTTCCTGCAGCGCAGTCAGAAGATTCTGCTGTGCATGTGCGCCCAGCGTATTGATCTCATCAATAAACAGCACACCCTCATGGGCCCGGTGGATGGCACCAGCTTCGACCCGGTCGTGTGACGGGGTTTCCAGCCCACCGCTCTGGAACGGGTCATGCCTCACATCGCCTAATAATGCCCCCGCATGAAGCCCAGTTGCATCGACAAACGGTGCAGCCCCATTCACATCATTCGAAACAAGGAGTTTCGGGACTAACGCCTCTTCTCTTGGCGTGGCATAACGGAGCGCCATAAATACAAACGCCGCTGCGATGATTCCCATCAGCCACTGGAAGGTGATAAATGCATATCCGACGATCCCGATCATCAGGAGCAGCATCAGGGTGTTCCGGAACTGTGTCTTCTTGCGCGCTTCAGCTTTATGGGCAGTTACAATCTGCTTTCCCCTGCTGGCCGGGACGGTCCGGATCACGGGGTTGTTATTGTCGTCAGAATTTGGATAGACGAGGATATCCTGAAGTTCTTCCTTCGGAAGGAGTTCAGCCATTGCCTTGGCAAGCATCGACTTCCCGGTCCCGGGACTCCCGATCATCATCACGTGACGCCTTTGTATTGCAGCCTTCTTGATGACCTCAACTGCATTTTCCTGGCCGATTACCTGGTCAATCAGTTTGGCAGGCACTTCCACCTGTGATGATAATTCTGTCTTTTGATCTACGACAGGGGTGGATTCTTGCGTTTCTGCCTCGATAGTTGTGGTTTCCATCGTCAGATTTACCTCTTTCTCACGTGTAAGTACTGGTATAACTCTTTCATGCTAGTTTAAGTACTTTCAGCATGAGGTAGCATGGGATGAAGGTTATCAGTACGGAGTA
>CAIJED010000074.1 GCA_903819595.1 uncultured Methanomicrobiales archaeon
CCGGTCCCCGATGCAGTGATGGTGTGATCGGTGCTGGTGTCGGCCGCTGACACGGCCCCAATCGCCAGCAGGGCGACGAGGAACATGACGGTCGTAAGAATTGCTATTCTGTTACTCATGATTAATCAGGACAGAATTTAACGGCATCCGGATTAATGGTTACCCTGACTGCGAAAGAATTGGTAGTCATGAGGAGGACCTGGAACACTGACGGTTACCCTTGTATGGAACCTCCGGACAGGCCGGAATACTCATGCAGTTATCAGGCAGGGAACATGCATCTCAGGCGGCACCCGTACCAGACGGATAAAAATGCCGAAAAGGTACCACCCGAAATAATTGACAGGCCCACCGGTCTCCTGGAGAGCAAGGTGCAGGAAAGAGAGTTCCATGAGTCTATTGACTGGCTCGTGGACTGCACCCGGCAGGCCACGAGATTATACCGCATTCAATGGCTATCCGGGCAGGTCCGGCCCTCTCTTTGCAAGCCCGGTCTTGCAGAATAGGAACGGTGCACCAGCGGTAATCCATACCCCGATAACGGCAGCCCGGAGATACGTCAACCCATAACCCACAAGGTCAGGGGATTTGGTCAGGGCACTCAATGCCGCCCAGATGAACAGAAGAATAATAATTCCCGACAGGTATCGAATTACTTTCCGGGACCTGGACCCGTCAACCACATACGGAATATACGTTGCACTGATCACCGCACCGGCTGATGCACCGAACAGAAGTCCTGCCGCCATCATCACATCCCGGAGTGAGAAGGGGTCAATTGTGGCATTCGTCTGCAAAAATGCCAGTGTGGACCACCCGGCCGGTACCTGCCAGGTTCCAAGACCATCGAGTACCACCTGGGCCAGGATGATGATCATGCATGAGGCAAGGAGGGCGAGCAGTATCCTCGTACCGGGGTGTTTCTGTGACAACCATAAAGCGGCTGCTTTTTCATACCGCAGGAATACGAGGAGGATGATCAGGGCAAAAATCCAGCCGGTGAGAATATCGGCAAGAAAATGGACCCCCAGGTACATCCGGGAAATACCGACAAGGATAATGAGGACGATGCTGACGAGCCAGATACTTCTCTTTTTAAACCAGGTACTAATATACCCGAGAAATGTGAGTGAAATTTGGGCCGCAGCCGAGGGCATACCAAACGTGGGTTCTGACGAAAATGCCTTAACTTCAGCATTCACCCAGTAGGGGCGTGGAGCATGGAAGAAGAGCTTGAGTATCACATTGGCCGCAGTACTGATCGATAACAGGAGAAGGAGTCGTAAACCAAGTGACTTATTATAACACCAGAGGACCAGGGGGATCACCAACAGGTAAAATTCCGGTGCCCCAAGGACTGATACCAGCAGCATAAAAATGCCAATGCCAGGTGCATTTGCCTGTAATACAATATTTGGTGCGGCCTCTGGAATCATGTAACCTGAAGATTCGGCGTAATCATACATAATAATGCGTTATCCGGGGCTGCACCGGCAGAAACAATTAGATAGCCCGGGTAAGCAGTCCATCCATGTCTTAAGAGCAGGAACGGACCACAGTCAGCCCTTATCCTTTTTGGAGCCGGGGCTGCACTGTGAAGTTAGGGACGCCTCTGCACCGCAGCCCTAGAATACATCGGTGGTCGTGGGAATGACTACGGATCACAATGTATCGATCCTGTCCGAATGTCACAAGTTGGAAATTTTTTGACAGAAGGCCCCATATCAACCTGGAAAAAGTTGTTGCATGAGAGATCATACGGGTGCCTGAGGTATTACCGGAGCCGGAGGGTGGCCATACCTGTGATCGGACCAGGGCAGGAGTGTCCCAATCACCAGCTTTATAATTAGGTAAACCCTAACTAACGGAGGGCCGGAATATGAGAGATCGGGAGGAACATCTGCTTGAAGCGCTTGAAAACCTGTTCAGGACCAGGCACGAATGCTCCTGTACCGTCTTCTCCGAATGCGGTTTGTCAGATCTGACGGTCAGGCAGGTCGCGTACTTAAAAATCATTGATGAACAGGGGGATATCACCTTCAGCAGGCTGGCCGAGATCACCAGGAACTCAAAACCTACGATCACCGAGATGATCAACAAATTTGTCCGGATGGAGTGCGTGTACCGTGAACGCTGCCCTGAAGACGGGAGAGTCCTCTACATACGCCTGACCGATAAGGGACAGAAAATTGCAAAAGCCGAACAGGCAGCCTTGCGCCGGATGATTGAACGAATGATGGACTCGCTGGACGACCAGGAGCAGGAGCTCCTGGTCCGGATCCTGCAAAAAGTCAGGTAATTTTTTGTCCTGCACAAAAATCTATGAAACGATTTGAACAACATGAATGAGGCACCAATGGAACCAACACAACCTGAAGAAACAGGGGAAAAAATTGTCGTACCACTCTTTG
Source organism: uncultured Methanomicrobiales archaeon (assembly GCA_903819595.1). Classification (GTDB taxonomy): domain Archaea; phylum Halobacteriota; class Methanomicrobia; order Methanomicrobiales; family Methanospirillaceae; genus CAIKOD01. The sequence goes on from CAIJED010000074.1 coordinate 2,412, forward strand.
AGATCGTGGTCTACCCAAACAACCGGACAAAATTCCGGGTAGACCAGGCCACCGGGGACCTCCTGATGGCGGAAATAAAGGATAACGGGGCGGCCTATGCAATCGGGCTCACGGTGAAAAGTGGCATCCGGCCCTCTGAACTAACAGAAGAGTCGCTCTATCAGACCGGAAACCTGTTCCGGATCCCGCACCTGCAACCTGCAGACGACGGGTACCTGATCAGTGCAGAGGTCATCCGGCGGGTGAAGGTCGTCTCCCTGGGCGAAAAGGACGGGCGACTCTGTGCCACGTACGAGACCATCCCTGAAATTAAGGACATTGAGGATGAGTTACAGGCCAGGGTCCTCGCCGATATAAAAGCAACCATCCACGAGATCAGCAGCAGGTTCCCGGGCTCCGAACAGTTCACACAGCCACTCGACTTGATGGATTCAGTTGAGCAGATTATGGGGTTCGTCATGCCGTACCTGCCGGTCGATCTTGCCGAGAAGCAGGCGCTCCTCGAGATTGATTCCATCCGTCTGCGGTACATCACATTCCTTGACCTCCTGATCAAGACGCGTGAAGACATCAATATCAGGATCGAGATGGCAAAAAAAGTCTCGGAGCGGGTGAACAAATCGAACCGCGAGGCAATGCTGCGGGAACAGCTCAAAGTCATCCAGGAAGAGCTCAACGGAAGCGATGGCGATAGTGGGGATGACGGGTACCGCGAGCGGGTCGAAAAATCAACGATGCCAGACGACGTGCGCAAAAAGGCCCTGGTTGAGGTGAAAAAGCTCGAGACCGGGGGTCCCCACAACCATGAAAGTTCCGTGATCAGGAACTACCTTGACCTCCTGCTCGATCTTCCATGGGTAACCGGAGAGAGAAAGAACATTGACATCGAACAGGCCCGGCTCGTGCTCGAAAGCCACCATAACGGCCTCGATAAGGTCAAGGAACGGATCATCCAGCACCTTGCTGTCATGAAACTGAAGCAGGAGAAGCAGGGCTCGATCCTCCTCTTCGCCGGTCCGCCTGGCACAGGGAAGACCAGCCTTGGCAAAAGCATTGCAGAAGCTCTTGGACGGAAATATATCCGGATCAGCCTGGGCGGTGTCAGGGACGAGGCTGAGATCAGGGGGCACCGGCGGACCTATGTCGGCGCCCTCCCGGGCAGGATTATCCAGGGAATTCAAAAGGCCGGCACGAAGAACCCTGTCTTCATCCTCGATGAGATCGACAAACTGGCGATGTCATACGCTGGCGACCCGGCCAGTGCCCTCCTTGAAGTCCTCGACCCCGAGCAGAACAACACGTTCTCAGACCACTACCTGGAAGTCGCCTACGACCTTTCTGATGTGCTGTTCATCGCGACTGCGAATTCCCTAGCCACGATCCCGGCACCGCTCCTGGACCGGATGGAACTGATCGAGATCTCTGGCTACACAAAGAACGAGAAGTTTGCCATTGCAAAGGAACACCTGTTGCCCGAAACCCTGACCGAACACGGTCTTGATGCCGACAAACTCCAGGTAGAAGACGAGGCCATGAAGGTGATTATCGAAAAATACACCCGTGAGGCCGGTGTCAGGTGGCTTAAAAAACAACTGGCAAAAATCGCACGGTACGTTTCAGAGAAGATCGTCTCAGGGAAAGCGGAACTGCCATTCGTAGTGACAACCGATATGCTTTCGGGGATTCTCGGGAAGGAGCCGGTAAGGCAGGAGGTGGCCCGGAAAGAGCCGGTGCCGGGCGTCGTAACCGGCCTGGCATGGACCCCGGTGGGCGGGGAGATCCTCTTCATCGAGGGTACGTTCATGCCCGGAACCGGAAAACTCACCCTCACGGGACAGCTCGGGGACGTGATGAAGGAATCCGCAACGATATCGTTGAGCCTCATCCGGTCCCGGCTTGCAGGCACAGAGAACGGGTTTGATTTCATCACGCGTGACATCCACATCCACGTGCCCTCCGGAGCAACCCCGAAAGACGGCCCTTCGGCAGGGGTGACCCTCTTTACCGCACTTGCATCCCTGATCACCGGGAAGACCGCTGACCCGCACCTGGCCATGACCGGGGAGATTACCCTGAGCGGTGCGGTATTGCCGGTCGGCGGGATCAAGGAGAAGGTCCTTGCGGCTCACCGGGCAGGAATAACAAAGGTGATACTTCCAAAAGAGAACGAACGGGACCTGCAGGACGTCCCCGAAGATGTCAGGGGAGACCTGGAATTCGTAACTGTAGAGACCATCGAAGAGGTCCTCAAGGAGGCACTGGGTATCGAGCTTCCCCGGACCATAATGGTACAACAGGGGAACAGTTTTATTCCCGTGCAGAACATCTGATGCACGAGGGGATAAGGGAAGGACGGTGAGGGTTTGGGAGAATAACCCCTCTTTCCACCCCATTGGCCCTCGCGACCCCACTTTTAATCAATAACAGGAATTTCTGGATTTTAAAAAAACAGGTTACCCAGCCACGGCCTATCATTGTCAGGTCCGGACTAAATACCCCGCACCTGTCACAACCCGGACCATCCGGTCGTCCCAGGCGTTGTCATCGGACTCTGCCGGGTGGTTAACCTGCACTTCGAACAACCGGGAAAGGACGTGATCTTCAGACGCCAGGTGACGCTGGCCCATGATCCTCCCGGCCCTCCTACCCTGGGAATCAAGGATCAGAAAGCGCCAGCAGCCGTAATCGCGGCATATATCAGGTCGTGTGTGGTGGACTGTGCAGTACCCTTTATCAGTCCGTTTATCAGTCCGGAAAAAAGGACAGGTCTCGGGGCGTTCAGAAAAAATACCCGTATCATTATAGAGGGATATCTTTTCAGGGTCAACAGTGACATTTGTTCTTTCACCGGTGTACACGTTACGGATGAGAAAGTGATAATTCCCATAGTCCACTTCTATCGTATGGACCAGGCCGAGGTGGCTGCAACATTCTCCGCACTGGTTGCATTCAAACGACAAAACATCGACCTTGCCGGATAGCAGGTTGTGCATTAATCCATTTTAATATGGCGGGAATGCACCGGGGATTTTAATGTACCATTCTATCCGTAGAGTAAAGGGAACAAGGGTACCCGTTTTTAGTTCCTGGCTAAACAACAATCAACCGCGGAAACCCAGGAAAACGCAGAAAAAGCAATAACCCTGCAGGATGAGAACATATAAATGAACACCCTAGTCGAGCCTGAACGGGTGCGTTTTCTCAATGATGCCCCGGTACGGACCGGGGACTATGTCCTTTACTGGATGCAGTCCTCACACCGCACGGAAGAGAACCAGGCATTGCACTATGCAGTCGAACGGGCCGACCGGGCACATCTACAGCTCATCGTGTATTTCGGGCTCTGGCAGTCCTATCCCGGGGCAAACCTCCGTCACTTCCATTTCATGCTGGAAGGACTTGCTGATGTCGCAAGATCGCTCGAGTCCCTCGGCATCACATTTGTGCTCAGAGCTGAACCTCCATATGAAGGTGTCCTGGCCCTTGCAAAGGACGCGGCAATCGTGGTTGTAGACCGTGGCTACCTGCGGGAGCAGCAAGCGTGGTACCGTACTGTTGCAAAACGGTGCCCATGCACTCTCGTGCAGGTTGAGGGAAACGTTGTTGTACCGGTCGAGGTCGCATCGCAGAAAGAGGAATATTCGGCAGCCACATTCCGCCGGAAAGTTACCTATCATGCGGACCGGTTTATGCATTCCATTGAAACGGGCACCCCGGAACATTCTTCTCCTGTTCCCGACATTCCCACGCTTGCTGGTGAGACTATCGATGAGCTCCTCTCACATGTCACCATTGACCGTTCGGTCCCTGCATCGGGTATATACACAGGAGGGACCGCAGAAGCGAACCGGCGGTTTATGCAGTTCCTCGATACACGACTCGAAGGGTATGCCGATAACCGCAATGATCCTGGTGGTAAAGGGGGTTCGGAAATGAGTCCCTTCCTCCATTTTGGCCAGATTTCTCCCGTGACGCTGGCACTCCTCGCACAGGAGCGGGGTGGGGACGGAATGCCTGCCTTTCTCGAACAGTTGATCGTGCGCCGGGAACTTGCCGTGAATTTTGTCCGGTATAATGACCAGTATGATTCATTCTCGTCACTTCCGGCATGGGCACAGAAAACGCTGGCGCTTCATCGTGACGACCCGCGGGAGTACGGGTATTCACCGGATGAACTGGAACAGGCTGCCACCCATGACCCGTACTGGAATGCGGCCATGCAGGAAATGGTGAGGACCGGTACCATGCAGGGGTACATGAGGATGTACTGGGGTAAGCAGGTCTTGGAGTGGAGCAACACGCCGGAGGACGCCTACGCGACCGCCCTGTATCTCAATAATAAATACGAACTTGACGGGCGGGACCCCAGCGGGTACGCCGGGGTTGCCTGGTGTTTTGGCAAACATGACCGCCCCTGGGGGGAACGTCCGATCTTCGGCATGGTACGGTACATGAATGCGAAGGGGCTTACGCGAAAATTCGACATGGACCGGTACCTTGCAACGGTCAGGCAGTAGCATATCTGACCCGGCACTATTGGGGTCAATGGCCGGGGTCCCCGGGTAACACCCTCATATCCCATAAGGTCCGAATACCTACCGTGAAGAACAAGGGAGTGTGAAACAGCTCATGAACAAACGACGGTTCCGGGCTGATGACCCGGAGCGAAAAACATGGCAGGACCCTGAAGAGATCTTTACGGGCATCGGGCTTGCTGCTGGCATGACCTTTGTAGATGTCGGTTGCGGAGAAGGTTTCTTTGCGTTGCCTGCCGCCCGGCGGGTTGGACCGGACGGGAAAGTCTTTGCAGCGGATATCAACCCCGATGCCATAGCGGCTCTCTGGGAGCAGGCCGCAAACGAGGGGTTGAGTACCCTGTCTGCAGAAGTGAAGGCCGCAGAAGAGACCGTTTTCTGGAAGGATGTGCAGATATCGTCTTCTTCGGGATCGATCTCCATGATTTTGCCGATCCTGGACAGGTCCTTCGGAACGCGAAGGTGATGCTCAAACCCACCGGGAGACTGATTGATCTTGACTGGAAAGACGAGCCGATGGAATTCGGGCCACCCCAGGAGAAGAGGTTCTCCGTACACAAGGCACGGGCAATGATCGAAGTGGAGGGGTTCCACATCATTTCGGTCCAGGACGCCGGTCCGTACCACTACCTGATCAATGCGGCAAGGTGAGGGCGGACATGAAAACATCCCTTCGAGGGCGGGACTCAACGAGCAAAAGAAATCTCATCTTCGGACTTTTTTTGAATTGATTGATCCCATTCCGCAAAGACAGTCCCTGGAAGATATCCCCATGCACTTTGTGGCAGGTCCTTCACGGGTCATACATCCACAAACCACAGATCCAGAGTCCGATGGGGACACTGGACCTTGGAAATTCCAGTATTTCGCCCAGATTGTACCAGCATATCCAACAGATGATGCAACAGACTTCAGGACCATACTTTGTGCAGTCGCACCAGGACATACAGATGCCCCAGGACACCTCCTGCCGACCCCTTCAATAATCGGGCCAGGGTCATGAATTCCTGTAGTAATAAAACCTGGCAGGTCTGAAAAAATAGTATATTATCCACTCTTCACCAATATTACTGGTCAAAGGAGGTGGCTGGTTATCATGAAATATTCGGTTCTTTATGTAGATGATGAACCCGCCC
>CAIJED010000075.1 GCA_903819595.1 uncultured Methanomicrobiales archaeon
GATATGAGCAAACAGATAAGTGATGCTGCAACAGACGTCTTTCCAGGGGTGCAGCAACAAATATGTCACTACCATTTCGTTCAAAATCTTGGAAAACTTCTCTTTAAAGAGAGATATGCCGCATTCAGAAAAAACATTGTAAATATGCGAATTTTAAGTCAACTCAAAAAAATGAAAGTTGATATTAGCACTAGGTTAGGTAAAGATTCTGAAAATATTTTGGTCTTATCAGTGTAAAAGCCCGTCAAATCATGCTCAGCTTAATTCAATGATCTCAAAAGCACGAGTAAGATAGGAAGAGCGTCCTGAAAATGAACAGGAAGAGTTCAAAAAAGTCCTCACTTCATATCTAAGGATTTATGCATTTTTATCACAGATACTACCCTATCCCGATCTTGATCTCGAGATCCTATATGCATATGGGAGGGCTCTAGCTAATGCCATCAAAAGTGAAAAACCCGGAATAGTTTACCGTTTTGATGATGATGTAACCCTCCAGTATTACAGATTACAGAAGGTATGCGAAAATAATCAGATAGAATTGGAGAAAACGGGTGGTTCCACAATCAGCGGGCCGACTGACGTTGGTACCGGAGTGAAGACAGGAGAAAAAACTCCATTGTCAAAAATTATCGGAGACCCTTAACGAACGGTTCGGGACAGAATTTACTGGCGCGGACCAATTATTCTTTGATTCTATCCAGAAAGACGCTGCCGGAAATGCAAAACTGATACAGGCTGCAAAAGCCAATAATATGAATAAATTCGGGTTTGCCCTGACAGAATACCTGATTAAAAAGGTCTACCAGGAGATAACAGCAGGTGAACGAAAAAAATATCTAAAGAATGGATCCGGAATTAGACCTTTTTGATAATTGCAGGCCCAGGTCCCATCCCGAGGATTTTGGGGATGGAGATGATAGACACATTCCATGGCTTGGGGTTGTCCTCAGCTATTACGCTCAGGAAGTACGTACCGGATTTCGGAATATTGATTATCCGGAATGTTTCGGGAGAGAACCTGCTGAAGTTCGGTTGGACAAACGTATTATTCATATTCATAAGTTGACTCCCGTTTGAGAACATGAGTTCATACACCGGCGATGCTGTCCCGGTCTCTTCCCTCTGGAAGATATAGTTTCCTTTCTCCAGCGTAAAGGACGGTGAAACCATGGTACCAGAACCTGAGAGGTTCACAGGCATCTTCAGGGGAGTTTTCATATCAAACCGGCTTATCTGTGCTGTCCAGGTACCGGAACCTGATATGTTAACTAAGCATTCATCTTTTGCCGGGATTCCATAGGCAAGACTGCCATCATAGGGGCTGGTCATCCGGATATCTGAAAACTCTCCCCAACTCTGTTTGCATTGCTGATTGAACCGCATTTTCTGAGGGTCTTTAGCCTGGAACGATACGAGGATAACCCCGGGATCCAGCATTAAACTAGTACTTGGCTGATCATTTGATAAATTGGCAAGAGATAATCCGGTTGATTGAACTGACTTAACAGTGAAAGCAGTGGGTTTAATTGCTTGCTTATTTTTGGTTGATTGTGTAGATACACTTACTCCTTGTGGATCATAATGAACCCGAACCGGGCCCGTAAACTCGTTAAAGAGCAGGTCTCCATCTTCCAGATACTGTAGAATAGCATAACCACCGTTTCCAAGGTTGATATTTCCAAATATTGTCTGGTGTACTGTTTTACCCGTGTTCCAGTCAAGACCAAGGACCTCCCAGCCTTTCGGTGACCGGTATCCGTTTATGACTGCCATGTTGCCGGCATCACAATGGATAGGGATCATGCTGGTCGATGATACATCAGATCGTGCCCAAACCGATTCCCATTTATGTTCGGTCGTATTCCACAAAAACCGCTCAACACCGTAAGATGTCTCATACGCTGGACCCATGAGTGAAACCTGCAGGATCTTGTTCTTTCCAATGAGGTCTGAACTAATATTCAGTGGTATGTTATTGACCACAAAGGCTCCATATCCCTTGACTGTAACAGACTGCTCAGACTGGATCCACTCAGGGAGAGGAGAAAAGCCACAGGTGACCGGTATCTGCCCGGCGATTCGTGTTCCATTTTTAGGGATATTATCCCGCCAGAAGGCAACAAGGTTCATGTGCTTTGCTCCGTCGGTGATGACCACAAGTTTGTCCTTATTATTACCAACCCCCATAAGGGTCGGTGTAGATCCGGTTCCACTCCCGAACTTGATGATCGGGGGCTGGGTCGAGTAGGTATAGGGGGAAGTCCAGGCCCCGTCTGCTTCGGCATCTGATAGGGCTGTTCCGTTCCAGACTAATTTATGCATAATTTTGTCGCTTGCAACATACAGGCCATTCTTCTCGTCTACAGCTAGTGAATTATATACGATCTCATCATCACCGAACGGGTAAAATGACGCTTTTTTCGTATCAAGATTGCGGGGGATGACAGCGACTCCGTTAGTGAAAAGAATGATGAGAAAACCATCATATGTCATCGAGAGACCACGGATCTGTGCATCTTTGGGATAGTTCTCACCCTGGATGGAGGTTAACACATCCTGGATCACTGCTCTGGGAATTATCCCTTCGGTGGGATTAGCGGGATTCTTCAGGACAAAGGCATACAGACTCTTTCCGTAGTTGGAGTAAAGGGTGTTCTCATTATCTACTACCGGGTAACCCCCGTTTCCTAACCGGTATCCATAGTTAACATTAAAGAGCTCCTGTAAGGTACGGTCCATAGAGGTTGCATTCATTCCGACTGCAGAAGATTCCCCGAACTTTCTGAAGTTCTCATCGGGAATCGCGGGTAGTGCATTAGCTGTCGCATTGGCTAGTGCTTCAAATGAGGCGACGGCTTTCAAGTTCTCTCCACTTATATCCACATATGTTACACGATCAGACCCGACCGCCCACATATAATTCTTGTCGGTAGAGACAAGCGTCATACCATTAACAGGTCCGCCATAAACTATCGGCTCTGTCTTCAGGTCAATGGTGAAAACACCCTTTGGGGGGCCATAATTGGTTGAATCACTCTGTGATGAGTCAAAGTGGGTGAGGGCATATAATGGAGCTGCAAGATAGGGATTTGGTACCGGTCCACTTACATCCGTGCTCCCTGCCTGCACATATCCAACTTGATTATTTTCTGCTGATACCAGAGGGACGGTAATGCATAAAAGTGCAAGGATGCAGACCGATATAACGACCTGCCATGATATTCTCTTATTTAGAATCATCAGATTATGGATAGTTTTCATAAGGTATACCTACAATTGATTATCATTTTTTCCCATTTATAATTAAGGTCAGTTCTAATTCCAAAAACAGGAGTTTGCGACTAATTTAGTGAATTCAGATACGACAAATTTCAGTGTCATGGTGACTATGATTCAGATTCGAATACCAAAAAAATTATCTGGAGAACGGGCCTGGAATTAGACCTTTTTGCTAATTGCAGGCCCTGGTCCCATCCCGAGAATTTTGGGGATGGAAATGATAGATACATTCCATAGCTTGGGGTTATCCTCAGCGATTACGCTAAGGAAATACGTTCCGGATTCCGGAATATTGATGATCTTGAAGGTTTCGGGAGAGAACATGCCGAACCTCGGCTGGACAAACGTATTATTCGCATCCATTAGTTCACTCCCATTTGA
>CAIJED010000076.1 GCA_903819595.1 uncultured Methanomicrobiales archaeon
ACTTTTTTAAAAAATATTCAGATCTCTTTCTGGTACATAACGACATCGAGAATTTTTCCAAATTTTTCCCCGATATTTTTCAGGTGTGCGCACCTGGAATAACCGGACTTTTCCATCAGTCGGATAATTGCATGATTTTCCCCGCAAAGTGTACCGACCAGCACTCGAATACCCGCTTTTTTTGCGGCAGCCTCAAGATGGTTCAGGGCAACAGGGCCGATACCTTTGCCCGTGAATTCCTGTTTGAGATAGATACTCAGTTCAGCAGATCGATCGTATGCCTGCCGTTTTTTATACTGTGTTAAAAAGCAATACCCGATCGTCTCGCCGTTATCCTTTATCATAAATGATGGGTAGTTTGGGTTGGAGACAAAGAGGAATTCTTCCAGCTCTTTTTGAGACATTTTCCCACTATGAAATGTTGCAGTTGAATTCAGGATATAGTGGTTATAAATTGCGAGGATCCCTGCCAGATCGGTTTTAGTAACCGGAGAAAATTCCACCATCAAGTATATCCTCCGGGGTTCATGTTATTAATTCATTACGTTAGAGATCGATGGTCCATATTGCTATACTGGAGCGATTCTGAGTATACGACAGGGGAATATTAATCAATCATTCGCCAATTCACATGTGATAAAATATGCCAATATCTGCTGATTTATCTGGCAATACAACACCCACCAGATCGATTCTGGAAATATTTGGAAAAGACCTTTCAGTTGCCCTGCAGTATGCAATCATATCGCTGCTCGCCTTTCTCATCTCCTACTATTTCCGTACCAGCAATTGAAAAGGAAAGTTCCAGTCTTCAGATGACAGGTGCTATGTCGGCGATGATATCAGGGATCATTGTTTACAGGAGACACGGCAGAGTACGCTGGATACTACATCCAGGAGGATAATCTCGTCATTTATAGGAGCTGTTTGAAGTTATGTGTTCCTTTTGTTTTTCCCGTTTAGCCGTTTGGGTATGGCGGTGATGATCGGGATAACCATCCTGTTATGCATGAGTTTAAAAATCCGTGATCATGCCAAGCTTGCCGGCTTGACGTTGGGGATTATTATGATATTTTCCACTATCAGTCCGGACCAGAGTCCTTTCGTCAAGGCCAGCCTCCGTTTCATTAAAGTCATTGTCGGTAGTGTTGTCGCTATTACAATTGAATGGATATGGCCGTACCTTGAAGGAATATTTAATCACAATAAAAATCCCATGTAAAAAAAGTCGTCGGTTGGGATTTAATCATCATTTTTTTTACTCGATCATCAATGGATAAATTAGAAATATAGACTTTGTTGAAACCCTCTCAAATCTATCTTTCGGATTCAGTTATTCCAAAACATAGTCACGACCCCAGGGGGCTCCGCCCCGCCGCTGTGGCGACCCCGGTTACGATGGTGAATAATCTTCAAATCTTTTCCTTGAATGTCCCAATTGAACCCTGCCAATAAATATCTCATTGGGGGTGGGGCATGGAGGGGTGAAACCCCCTCCTATCTCGTATTTCTCCGTCAATTATTAAGAACCAGGGATATCAACCGAGCGAAAAAATACCTATCCGATCCCAGCAGTATTATGGGACAACCGGACCGGATTTGCTTTTTAGTTTCAGGTCGGTACCATATTTTTCTGCATTTTTATCGGCAATCGCCTGGATTTTTGCGATCTCTTCGGCATTTATCTTTGGTTTGAACAGGTGACGGAACCGTTTCTGTTCTTTCAAGTAGCTCTCGACCGGTTTCCGGACAACTTTCTTCACCCGCGTGACTACGCCATTCTCCATTTCAAAATTAACCCAAAGACCAGTCTCAATTGCAAGTTTTCCGATTGCCAATGTCTTTTCACCCTCAAATCCCCACCCGGTGCAGCAGGGTGCATGGATCTGAACATAACATGGCCCAGGCGTGTTTAGAGCCTTCTCAATTTTCTTGACCACGTCAGACGGGTAGGCAATTGATGCCGTTGCCACATATGGAGCCCCGTGAGCAGCAAGGATCTGGGGCAGGTCCTTTTTAGGACGGTTATTACCCTTTGAACATTTTCCTGCAGGACTTGTGGTCGTGCTGGCATCATACGGGGTTGCCCCTGATCGCTGGATGCCGGTATTCATGTAAGCCTCGTTATCGTAGCAAATATAGGTGAAATCATGGCCACGTTCAAATGCACCGCTCAGACAGAGCATGCCGATATCAAACGTTGAACCATCGCCTCCTATCGCCACCACCTTCTCTTTTCGTCCCTGTTTCTTCAGCGCTGCCTCAATCCCTGATGCAACCGCCGAATTATTCTCAAAGAGTGAGTGGATCCAGGGTACTTTCCATGCCGTTTCCGGGTAGGGGGTTGAAAAAACTTCCATGCACCCAGTTGCCGAAACGATAATCACGTCTTTCCCGGTGGCCTTGAGGAGCAGCCTGGACACCAGCGCAGCACCGCACCCTCCGCAGGCCCGGTGCCCGGAATCGAAGAGTTCACAACTGTTTTCAGCCATCAGAGCACCTCCGTACGAAGCCCATAAAACTGGTCTCCTTTTCCGGATTCAGCAAGAGAAATGATATTTTTGATATCTGAAATCCTGACATCACGTCCTCCCAGACCAAGGATATAACCCAGCACGGGCATGGTCTTTCCATACAGTGCGTCCCTGACCTCTATCGCCACGGCTCCTTTTGCCCCGATAGAGACGTTTTTATCGAGTACAGCAACCCTTTTAACATGGGAAAGGGCATTCCTGATCTCTTCTGCAGGGAACGGCCTGAAACACCTGATTTTTAAGAGCCCCACTTTCTTACCGGCCAATCTCATCTCGTCAATTGAATCCTTGATAGTCCCACAAAGGGAGCCCATCGCGACGATGGCAGTATCGGCGTCTTCAAGACGGTATCCTTCAACAAGCGCCGAATAGTCCCTGCCGAACATCTCCCCGAATTCTTTCCCTGCCTTGCTGATGACATCCTTTGCACGTTTCATTGCCTGGTCATGTTCATACCTGAACTCGAGGTAATATTCCGGTGTCGCATACATACCCATGCTGATAGGATCATCTGAGTCAAGCTTCTGGAAAGGTTTGTACGCGGGAAGGTACCGGTCAACATCCTCCTGGGAGAGCATATCCACGGGTTCATAGGTATGAGAAAGGATGAACCCGTCAAAGCAGACAAAGGCAGGTAACAGGACTTCCACGGATTCAGCTACCTTATAGGCGATATAGTGGAGGTCTGTCGCCTCCTGGTTGTCCTCTGCGTAGAACTGGATCCAGCCACAGTCACGAAGTGAAATCGAGTCCTGCTGGTCATTCCAGATAGAAAGCGGTGCACCCAGCGCACGGTTGGCGATGGTCATCACAATGGGAAGTCGCATCCCTGACACATTGAAACAGACCTCAAACATCAGGGCGAGACCCTGGGATGTCGTCGCAGAGTACGTCCTCGATCCAGCCGCACTTGCTCCAATACAGGCGGAGAGCGCGGAGAATTCACTCTCTACAGTAATATATTCCGCATCCAGTTCGCCATTGGCAACCATATCTGCAAGCGTTTCGACAATATGGGTCTGTGGGGTAATTGGGTATGCCGCAATCACCTGGGGCCTGGACATCTTCACTGCTTTTGCTACCGCATGTGAACCTTCTGTGATCTCAAGCATCTACTTCTCCTCCTGTTCCATGGTGATCGCATCAGACGGGCACTCTTCTGCGCAGATCCCGCAACCTTTGCAGTAGGTTTCGTCGGGAATGAAAAAATCATCCTCTGATTCCTCAATGCAGCCTTCAGGGCAGATCGTTTTGCACATTCCGCATTTCGTACACTTATCGTGGTCGAATATCGGTTTGAAAACACGCCATGAACCGGTTTTATTATTCCCTGCCTTTCCCGGACGGGAAGAGCAACCTATTCCAAGCGCCATTTCAGGCACCCCCTTTCACAATCTCAAAGGCCTTCAATGCAGCCCTGATATTCTTTTCTGCAAGTTCTCCGGGGAACCGGTGCCTGAGTGCATTTTCGAGGGCTGAAAATTTTATTTCCCCACTCGCTGCGGCAAAGGCACCCATCAGCGTTGTATTGGTAATGGGGAGACCTAGTACCTCAAGAGCAATTGAGGTCGCGTCAATGGTAATCAGTTTTACCCCAGCTGGCACACTGGCATCGATTTTTTTCCCCGAATTGACAATAACAATGCCTCCGGGTTTCACACCCAGAAAGACATTGACATCTTTGATCAGGGTGCTGTCCTGCACGATGATATAATCCGGTTCATATACCTGGCTCCTCAGCCTGATCACATGATCGTTAAACCGCACAAATGCCTGGACCGGCGCACCACGACGTTCTACACCGAATGCGGGGAACGCCTGGGCGTAAACGCCCCCTTCAAATGCAGCAACTGCAATCAGTTCGGCGGCAGTTACCGATCCCTGTCCACCCCTGCCATGAATACGCAGTTCTCTCAAAGAAAATCCCACATAATCTTACATGATTAATCAATATAAATCTACAGATCTACATCGATACCGAGAATTGACCGGCTCCCGGAAAAGACGTCTTTTGCGATCTTTGCAAGCCCACGTGACGCGCACCATTCATCATATACGGTAACAGGCCGGCCCAGCAGATGACCCACTTCAGGGCCGATAATGGGTGCAAGACTGCCGGCGAGTGCTACTTTCGCGCACGGATTGAGGAGCAGGAGTGCTGCACATTCCATTGCGGAAAACATCGCGATCGTACGATCACGTTCGTCAACCGGCATGGTGAATGCGGCCCCTGCATGTAGGAATGATTCATTCGCACCCGCCTCACCTGTGTCAATCCTCCTTATTGCATCGACATCCAGCGCCCCGTGTTGCATCCCGGGAGCAAATACACATGCGTCAAATGCCCCGGTCAACCGACCATCCGTGACGAGCAGGGTTACCGTATTGGAACTCACGTCGGATACAACGACATCGGGGCCAAGTGCCTGTACGGCATAATACGCAATTCCAATCTTTTCAGGGCTCGACTGGTGTGAATATGCCTTGAACCTGCTGTCGGTGGGTGAGCCCCGGTGAAGACCAGGTATGGCCACTGCCGGAAGACCACTGCACCTGATCTCATCGAAGACACGGGTCCCCCCGCCGATATGTTCACCCGCGCCACCCGGGCTAATAACGCCCCTGTTTTTTATTTTTGACACAGGGGTGATTTTGGAAAAATTGTCCCCCATTGAATAGCATACGGCAATTCCTTCAATTTCTTCCCGTGGACAGAGGCGATCAAGATCGTTGGTGACAAACCGGGTCGCATCTTTTCTTGAGATCTTAAACTCGCAGTTATCACCGGCAAACCTCATTGCGGTCGTACCATGGTCGATCCCGATATACATAGCAGTAATCCTATAGCATAGGCTCCCTATTATGTTATGATGTTGTGTGTCGTTACGGGCGGGGCCGGCTTCATCGGTTCGCACCTCGTGGACGCGCTGGTCGCACGGGGCGATCGCGTGGTGGTCATTGATTCGATGGTGAACGGTGAATATCAGAATATTGCAGACCATATTGACACAGGCCGGGTAACACTTGTCCAGGCAGATCTTCTAGGTGACGGGTGGCAGGACGTGCTGATCGGGGTAAAACGAGTATACCACCTGGCTGCAGACCCGGATGTCCGGCAGGGGTCGCTGACTCCCGACAGCCAGGTTTACAATAATATCCTTGCCACGTACCGTGTGCTCGAAACGATGCGGGTTCACAGGGTGCCGGA
>CAIJED010000077.1 GCA_903819595.1 uncultured Methanomicrobiales archaeon
GTTTTCTGCTCTCATGATTTTTTCCTCGTTTTGATGGGTGAGATGATCATATTCTGTTCTCCTGGGGCTCTCCCGGCCTCCCGGAGAATAATCCTTGCAGTTTCTTCTGCTACTTCCCCGGTGAACGCAATGCACTGCCGGAGGTGTTCGGGGGATTTTAATATCATCCCGTGGGTAAGAGTCCGGCAGCAGAGGCAACCGTGCTCTCGGGCGAAAAACACATGCAGTTCACGGGCAAGGGCGAGGCAACGGTCGATGCAGGGATCACCGGGCGTTTTGCGCCCAAAGACCATCCCGAGCGCCATTACACCGCCGGTTACCGCTCCACATGCACAACCCGCACTGCCGATGCCGATAGGGAACCCGGATGCCAGTCGGACGATGTCATCAGGGTACCCTAACCCGAATTCGTCATTAATCGTTTTTACGATCGCTTCCGAGCAGTAGAACTGCCCGGACTGGTAATAGGCCTCAGCGGCCTTCCTTACCTGTGCCGGGTCTGGTTGTTCAGACAATCGCTTCACGCAACTACTCCTTTCAGCCTGTTTATTTACCGGATAAGCCGTGCCTGGGCCTTGAGAGGGATTGCATGTTGTATGGTGAACATCCCCATGCACCGTCCAAGCGCGTACTCCTTCAGGTCCTGGACCTGTGCATCGGTAACATCACCTGATACTTCCATGAGGACCCGGTACTCATTGATGAGCGGTTGTTCCCCGAGATCGAACTGGGCAGTGTAGTCAAGGTCTGCCTCAACTTTCGTCTTTACTGCAGTGAACGTGATGTTCCGCAGTGTTGCCTCGGTCATAAATGTGCTTGAGTAACAGGCAGCAAACCAGAAGAGGCCGAATGCCATCGGACCGGGGCGGGTACCAGGGCCGGCAAAATTCGGATGGCTTGCTTCCATTTGGTAGGTGCCATCCTTCACTTTGACGGTCGAACGGAACTGGGGGCCACCCTGCTCAAAAATCCAGTCACCTTCGATTTTTGCCGTGAACTTTGCTTCCCGGGGATCTTTTCTAATCACTTCTTTGTAGTCCCTGACTTGCTTGATATCAATATTGTTCAGATTCATAAAGTTAACTCCACTCTTAAATTGAAACTTAAAGTAAATAAAAATTATTAAATTAGTATAATCAAAAAGGCTTGTGTGGTTAACAATAAGTTAAATACATGTAAATTTTAATCCAAACACCAACTCCATGAGGCCTCACAGGATTCCATGCAGGAGATCCCCCTGAAAATTGAGTACCTGGAATCAACCGGATAGTGATGCCGGCATTCATAATTGTATCAGCGATATTTTTGTGAATGGAACTTGAGTTTTCCCAAAATAAAACAGCATGATCCATATGGATCATTTCCGCACATCCTTTCTATAACCCAAAAAAATCAATTACAAAGAAGGTTACCATGCCAAAGATGTCTCTCGGCCTTAAGGGAGCACTACAGTTGACCCTGGCCGGGATAAAGCCGCTTCCCGCAGAGAACGTTTCCCTGATTGATAGTGTTGACCGGGTAGCTGCTGCAGATCTTTATGCCCTTGTAGATTCCCCCTTCATGGATTCATCCCGAAAAGACGGCTATGCAGTCATCGCCCATGAGATAGCCGGTGCCACGGTTGAAAACCCTGTTCGGTTGCGGCTTCTGGGTTCTATGGCCGCAGGAGGCGGGAATGATATTCAGATCATGCCGGGAACCACGGTGAAGGTATTGACCGGTGCCCGCATTCCAACCGGTGCTGACGCCGTGCTGGCTGAAGAATATGTACAATCAGGAGATGCTGAAGTGCTGGCACAAAGCTTTGCTGCACCTAACAATATTCTGAGGCGTGGTAGCGATGTGGCCCTGGGGACCTGTATCCTCCGGGCCGGCCAGCAGATATCCCCGGTGATGGCGGGCCTCCTGGCTGCGGCAGGGCACAGTATGGTCCCTGTTTTTAGGAATCCAGTTGTCGGGATTATCGGTACTGGCGATGAAATCGTCGAACCGGGCAAACCCCTTACAGAAGGAATGCTCTACGCTAGCAATATCATGACCCTGGCAGGATGGTGCGCCAGGTATAACATAAAGACACGGATGGCCATTGTCAGGGATGATCCTGTAGCCCTCTTACGTTCCTTCGAGATACTGGCCAATGAAACGGACGCCCTGATAACCAGCGGAGGGGCATGGACCGGAGACCATGACCTGGTGGCTGATGTCCTTCTGGAGCTCGGATGGCAGAAAGTGTTTCACCGCATCCGGATGGGGCCTGGTAAGGCGGTCGGTTTCGGCATGCTGGGTAAAAAACCCGTATTCGTTCTGGCCGGCGGACCGCCTTCCAACCTGATGGGGTTCCTGCAGATCGCATTACCAGGTCTCCTTGCCCTTTCTGGCCATGCCAACCCGGGCCTGCCAAGAATTACAGCCAGGCTTGCCTCAAAAATTAGTGGGGGTGAATCCGATTGGACGGATTTTTTCTTCGGCATACTGGAATGGAATGAGGGGTTGCCGGATTTTTATCCCATGAAAAAAGGCAGCCGCTTATACTCCCTGGCCGAAGCGACCGCAGTGGCGTCCATACCTGAAGGAAAAGACTCTCTTCCGATGGGATCGATCATTTCTGTTCAATGGTTACGGTAGACAATTCATGACTGATTCCGATTTAAACCGTAATAGAATAGAAATTCCCCGGGGGGCACCAGGTAGAACAACCCTGATTACCGGGTGAACGCTTCATTCAGGGATGAGGGAGCAGGAGGATTTTTAAAACAATCTCGTTGGTAATATCATTGGATTAACTTAGATATAACTCCCATGCTTTTTATTTACTCACGACTAATACTGGTAAATCTGATCTCTTGTATTGAAAACGGAGCCGAATTTACTATGAGGGGAATACCGTATAGCGAACATAAAGATAAGAAAAAATGTTTAACCCGTTTTCAGGTGGACCTTTTTCGAAAATATGCCCCGGTTCAGCGATTACTATTTCCGATCCCGGCCATACTGAGGACCATTTTTATTAAATTCTCACAGGGACGATTCGTAATTTCAACCCCCTCACAAGGAGAAAACCAGGGAGAATTATCTGATACAGTCTATGATTCGAAACCGTGGAATTTTGGAGGTGTTGTTACATGGTAAAGCGATACTTGTCCCTAATTTCTCTTAACCAGGCCGTCAGGCTTACCTGTACCTCATTTGAAAAGCCAGGCCGGAGCGTTAAGATTCCCGTCATTCATTCATCAGGACGGGTGGCAGCCACCCCGGTGTATGCAAAATATTCCGTTCCTGAAGTGAACCTCGCTGCAATGGACGGATTTGCCGTAAGAAGCAGGGATACGGTCGGTGCGAGTGATCAGTCACCGGTAATGATTAAGGATTTTGTCCAGGTAAATACCGGTAACATTGTCCCCCCTGAGTTTGATGCGGTCATCATGATCGAGGATACATGGAAAAAGCAGGACAACCTGCAGATCCGAAAATCTGTTTCACTCTGGCAGCACATCCGCCCTGCCGGAGAAGATGTCCGGGAAGGTCAACTCGTTCTTCCCGAAGGGCATCGGATCCGTCCGTTCGACATCGGTGCCCTGGCGACATACGGTATTGTCGATATAGATGCCAGGGAGGTGAACGTGGGGCTGATCCCCACCGGCAGTGAACTGGTCCACCTGGGTATCCGCCCCGCACCGGGCCAGGTGGTGGAGAGTAACACCATTATGGCACAGGTTTTCCTTGGTGAAATGGGCGCGAACTGTACCCGGTACCCTATCGCCCGTGACACCCCGGAGGTTATTGAAGATAGCCTCTGCAAGGCGGCCATTGAAAACGACCTCGTGCTAATTTCCGCCGGATCATCTGCAGGTTCCCGTGACTACACGGCTGAAGTGATTGAATCTGCCGGTGAGTTACTCTTCCATGGTGTGGCAATGAAACCTGGAAAACCAGCAATACTGGGAAAAATTAACGGTAAACCCGTCATCGGATTACCGGGGTATCCACTCGCAGCGCAAACGGTCCTGAGGGAGTTTGCAGGACCCTTGCTCCAGTCGTGGGGGTTACCTGCACCATTATACCACACGTTCCGGGTACAACTTTCAGGGAGCCTGGTATCAGACCTCGGGTTTGATGAGTTCATCCCTGTTTCTGTGGGTCATGTCGGGAATACCTATTATGCAATTCCACATTCCCGGGGTTCGGGGATCCAGATGGCGACAGTCAAAGCCAATGGATTTGTCCATATCCCTGCATTCACAGAAGGTTGTGATTCAGATACGAAGATGGATGCAGTATTGACAACAGACCCGGGGAATATTGAACGGACCCTCCTCCTATCAGGGGCATACGACCCTGCACTTGATGAACTGGCACACCTTGTCAGAAATAAGGGCATCTTCATGCAGGTCCGGAGTGCGGGTAATGTCGGGGCTGTGCTCTCCCTGAGGCACAATTCCTGCCATGCAGCACCCTTAAGCCTGCCGGATTTTTCATTCCTCCCGGATTGCAGGGAAATTATGCAGCTATTACCCCTGTCTGATCTCAGGTTTGTCCATATCGCCACCACGTCTCTTGGAATTGCATCACGGGAGGGTTACACGATTGACGATAGCATCAACATCCGGTTCATCAACAGGCAGAAAGGGACCTCAGCACGGATGATATTTGACTCAATTCTGAAATCAAAGGGTATTGACAAGGCACAGATTGATGGGTACGGACATGAAGTGGAGACCCACAGGTCTGTGGCTGATGCGATACGGAACGGGTTTGCTGATGCAGGGATATGCACTTCAGGGGTGGCGGAAGAGAGTGGCCTCTTGTTTATACCCCTGGTGGGCGAACAGTTTGAACTGGCAATAAGGACGGATCTATTGAAAGAACCAAACATCTCTGCCCTGGTCTCAACGATTCAATCCGATTCTTTTATCGCCTGCCTTGCACAAAAAGGAGGATATAATTTGTTACAAACCGGATTGATCCGATGTCTTTCTGAAGACTTATTAATCAAAGAATACATCTCCATTGAAAGTGCGACCATACCCTTATGATGAAGGGTCGACCGGGATCAGGACCCGGATTGGTCCCAGCCAGTCCATGGAAGAAACAACAATAATCAGAGCATTATTGCACCATACGTGTTAATCTGATACAACCTGGGAATACAGGAGATACAGGGGATATCTTTAGTGGCAGAAGACGTTCGCGGGAGACTGGCGTTTAACCTGTCAGAACTTGCCGGGGCACTGGGGGATTTCGGGACAATTCTTCCCCTGATGTTTGCGGTATCTCTTGTCTGCAGACTCAATCTCGGGATAATTCTCCTCTTCTTCGGCATATGGTTCATTTTTACCGGACTCTATTATCGCCTGCCAATCCCGATCGAGCCGATGAAAGTGATTGCCGTCGTGGCCATTTCAAGTGCCCTCGGAGGGTCGGAACTTGCCGCTGCAGGTATTATTCTTGGCCTCCTCTTTTTCTTCCTGGGGTTTGGTAAGTGGCTGTATTATCTTGAAAAATATGTCCCGAACCCGGTCATCAGGGGTATCCAGCTCGGGCTTGCCCTGTTACTCCTCAAATCAGCGGGCACCTTTATGTTCCAGGCCCCGGCTTTTTTTGTGTTCGGGATCACCGTCATCATCCTCGTATTCCTGCTTTCCTACCTTGGAAAGGTCCCGGACCTCTCTGCACTGGTCCTCCTCGCAACGGCAGCGATCATCGGTGTTGTCCTGCACGGAGTCCCCGATATGTACCTGCTTAAGGTCCCGGAACTGGTCATCCCATCCTTTTCCGACTATATCTCCTCAATTCCCGAACTTGTCCTCCCACAGGCGGTGATTACGATTACGAACGCGATCCTGGCCACCTCGTTGTTGACGAAAGATATGTTTTCCCGCGAAGTCCCACCGGAAAAACTCTCAAAGACCATCGGTATCATGAATATTGTCTCCGCCCCGTTCGGTGGATTTCCCATGTGTCACGGGGCCGGCGGCCTGGCGGCCCAGTACCGGTTCGGGGCAAGGACCGGCGGTTCGAATATCTTTGCCGGAGTGATCCTTCTCGTTATCGCCGTATTGTTCGCCGGTCCCGGGATCCAGGAACTTATCTCCCCGGGGGTCTACGGGGCACTCCTCGTCTTTGTCGCCATCGAAATGGGAAAGCACGGGTTAAAAACGGATTCCATCCTGGTGACAGTCGTAACGGGCGTCATGGCGGTGCTCTCGGTGGTCGGCGGGTTCATCGCCGGCATGGTCCTTGCATACCTGTTGAAATATTATCGGGAGAGGAGACAACGGGCGAGCCGCGTCACCCCACCCCCGGCCCCGTGACGACAACGTTCCCATTAACATATTTATCTGGTTAAGTGGTAGTAATAAGGGAAGATCCGGACGTGCAACAGATGGACACCGAGCATACCACCCCATCACCCAGTGATCCCTATGGCGATCATATCAATTGGATTGACGTCTGGAAAGAGCGGAAATTACGACAACTCGCGACACCCCACTTTAAAAAGAGCATCGATTTCTGGTCAGACGAAGAGAACGTCAGGCGCTTGTATATTAATGACAGGAAAGGGAGGATCACACTCGTCCTTGAGCAACTGGGTGGCATGAAAGTCTACCCGGGCGCAAAAGTCCTCGATATCGGAGCCGGGCCGGGCACCCTTTCGGTCCCGCTCGCACGGCGGGGCTGCATCGTCACGGCCGTTGAGCCTTCATCTGTGATGGTCGCGGCGCTCAGGGACTACCAGGCATCAGAGCAGGTTGCTGACATCCGCATTATTGAAAAAAAATGGGAAGATGTGACGGTCGAAGAACTGGGCGGTCCGTTTGATATTGTCATCGCATCGTATTCACTTTCGGTGGTGGATATCGGGGAGGCGGTGCGCAAAATGGACCAGGTCTGTTCGGATACGGTCTACCTGTTCTGGTTCATCAACCCGTCGCCTGCTTCACGAGTGCTCCATGAACTCTGGCCCAGGGTCCACGGGGCTCCGTACAATTATGAACCGATGGCAGACTGTCTGTTCATGGCCCTTCTCCAGATGGGAATTTTTCCAAATTTCGAAGTACTGGCATCGGAAAACCGGCACCGCTACCAGACACTTGGTGATGCAACAGCAGATTTTCACCGGCGCATGGACTGCTCCGATGAACATCAGGACCGGGTCATCAGGGAGTATCTCCGCACAAAGTTGACCATGGTGGGCAGCGAGTTCCAGCTCCGGGGTTCATCATACGGGGCGAAGATCTGGTGGACAAAAA